>NZ_JBFAXX010000045.1:0-73561 GCF_040680995.1 Kitasatospora sp. NPDC051914 | reverse complement strand
CCTCCCTCTCTCCCCCCCCGGGGCGGCGCCCCCCGGTCCCGGGCCGCCGGGCCCCCCCCCCCCGGGGGCCCGGGCGGGGCCCCGGCCGGGCCCCCCGACTGCGACGGGGTGGGGCTCAGCCCTCGTAGGGCTGGTCGTCGTTGAAGAGGTGCATGCCCGGGATCTTCAGCGTGCCGCCGAACTGGCCGGCCTGGACGGCCTTGGCCTTGTCCAGCGTGATGTCGAGCGGGATGGGCACGGTGCCGATCAGGTCCCACAGCCACTTGGGCAGGGTGTCCGGGGTGAGGGTGATCTCGCCCAGGTCGATCGGGATCGGCAGGCCGTAGATCGCCGAGAGGTGCCCGGAGAGGCTCTCCACGTACATGGTGATCGGGCCGTTGCGCATGGTCGAGGTGGTGCCGGGCGCGGCCTGCACGTGGAAGGTCTTGCCCTTCACCTCGATCGTCGACATGTCCAGGTCGCCGATGTCCACCGAGGCGGTGGTGAACTTCAGGACGCGCTTGGAGCCGGTCGGCGTCTTCACGTCGTACACGCCGTTGAACACCGAGCCGTGCAGGGCCAGCTTGCTGGAGCGCAGCGTCCAGTTCTGGTCCGGCACGACGTGGCCGTTCGGGGCCGCCTGGGCCTTCTCCTTGCTGGTGTCCACCAGGCAGTTGGGGCCGGTGGCGGACGGCGAGGGGGTGGCGGACGGGCTCGCCAACCGGGTGGCCGAGGGCTTCGCGACCGGCGCGGAGGCCGGGGCCGAGATCCCGGCGCGCGGCGCTGCGACCGTGGCGGACGCGGTCGGGTGCGCGGTCGGCGCCGGCGTGGTGGCCGCCGTGGTGGCGGTCGGCGCCGGCGTGGACGTCGCGGTCGGCTTCGTCGGGTGGAAGATGCCGTCCAGGATGTCGCCGATCAGGTCGCGGGAGGCCGTGCCCTCCGAGGCCGCGGCAGTGGCCGTCGCGCTCGGGGCGGGCTGCACCGCGGTGTTCGGCGTGGCCGCGGTGGCCGTGGCCGTCGGCACCGGCAGCTTCACCGTCGACGGCGAGGTTGTGGCGGCGGGCTTCTTGGCCGCGGTGGCCGTGCTCGACGGCGCCGGCAGCACCTTGATCTCGCTCTTGGGGACGGGCGTCTCCTCGAGCACGGTGTCCGGCGCGCTGGCGCAGGGCTTGTCGGTCGGGGTGTCGGCCGCGGCGAGCGTGGCCGGGGTGTAGGCGGCACCGACCAGCATCGCGGTCGGCACGGCCGCCATCGCCATCACCCGGCCGCGGATGCGGTTGCGGACGCTCGTCCTCGGGGCTGCGTGGCGCGGTCCCGGCACCGCCGCGGCGGTGGGCTCGTCCCGCTCGGTCACCGCGGCTCCCCCGGCTCGGCGGCGGGCGCGGCGTTGTCGGCGGCGTCCGCGGGCGTCTGCTGGGCGGGCAGGACCGGCTGGGTGGTCTCCGCCGGCTGCTCGGCCGTGAACTCGACGGTCGCCGGTCCGGCGGGCTCCTCGGCGGGCCCGTCCTCGGCGGCGGCGGCCGGCTTGAGCGGCGTCCAGGCCATCAGCAGGCCGCCGGCCAGCAGGCCGAGGATCAGGCCGAGGCCGAAGCCGCCCAGGTTGGAGACCGGGATGGAGATCAGCGCGAGCAGCGTGGTCGCCACGCCGCAGAAGATCCGCACCAGCGGCTGGAACCAGGCCGTGAAGCCGAGGCAGATCATCAGGGCGCCGATGATCAGCGAGCCGGCGCCCGCGGTGGTGGCCATCGACACGGTCATGCCGCTGAGGTTGAGCTCGGCGTACGGGAAGTACAGGATGGGCAGGCCGGCGATCATGGCCAGCAGGCCGCCCCAGAAGGGCCGCGAGCGGCGCCAGTTGCGGAACCGCTGCCGCAGGTTGATACCGCCGTCGTTCTCGGGCCACGCCTGGGCAGTTGCGCTGGACACGATGCAACTCCTCGATGGTTCGCTGCGAGGGGGAGAAAACTCCTGAGCTGCGGCCGGGAGCGGGCAGAGCCCGTCCCCGGCCGCCGGGATCCGTTATCGCGGTGCGCCGGGCGGCGCACCGTCAGACGAGGATCAGTAGCACTCCTTGCCGTCGCCGTCCTTGCCGACGTACAGCTTGAGGTCCAGGCCGTTCAGCTTGAAGGTGCCTGCCGAGGTGGCCCACGCGGTCTGCTTCACGTCGGTCAGGTGCGCCACGGGGGCGCTCTGCGAGAAGCCGAGCAGGCCGGACGGCTTGCCGCTGCCCTGGATGTTCTTCCAGTTGGCGGTGGCCTCGGTCTTCAGGGTGGAGGCGTCCTGGCCAATGTTGATGTCGGTGAACTCGGCGTTCGCCTCCAGCTGGTCGAGGTCGATCAGCAGGTTCTTGGCGCTGACCTGCTTGGCCGGGTCGCTGCTGTTGCCGGCCTCCAGGCGCAGGGTCACCTTCGGCAGCTTCAGGCCGAGCAGGGCCGGCTCGCTGACCACCGACTGGCACATGCCCTTGATGGTGGCGGAGTCGAACGCGGAGATGGCAACCGCGTGCGGGGTGCCGTTGGTCTCGAAGTCGAAGGAGCCGAACTGGGCGAAGTTCTTGCCGGTGAGGTCCTCGGCGGTGACCTTGAAGCGCTGGCCCGACACGTTGAACGAGGCGGCGAGGGCGTTGTTGGCGAGAGCCACGCCGATCGCAGCGGTCGCGGCGATGCCCGGCACCATGGCGACGCCGAAGCGCTTCCAGCTGGTCTTGCCGAAAGTCTGGGACATGCGTGTCCTCCTTCTAGGACGTACATCTCCGGCCGCGTCCCGCGTGTCGAACACCGGGTCGCGCCTGGGATGGGAGAGAGCTACGTCCTCGGTAGCGGAGAGCGCCAGGGCGTCGTGGGCCGACGGACATGGCGATCACCCCCGAGCGACAACCGGCGACCACGCGGCTGCGCGGTCGCAGAAAGGACAGGAACCGCGTGTGGGATCTGCGGCTACCCCCCTGCCCTCAACCGCCGACCGGGGCCGGCGGTTACCCGATGGGGATTCCCTCGAAGGGACCGGGCGTGGCCGATCGTGCTGGAATCCCGGGCGAAGCACAAGGGGTCGATTACTGACGGGTAATCCAACAACAGATGCGGTCGATCATGGAATCGAAGGTTTTACTACTCTGCGTGACATCGGCCAGGGACAGTGCCGACGCAACCCGCAGGAAACACCGCTGAAACACCGCGGCCGGTCACATGGCGTGACCGGCCGCGAAGTGTTGTCAAGATTTGATTAAGCTCTACGAAATCTCCCGGAATGTCGCCAAATCCCCAGCGACACCGCAGGTCACACAGCGTGCCACCGACGACGTGTCAGAACAGCACCCGGGCCAGCGCACTGCGCGCCGCCACCACCCGCGGATCGTCCGGACCGATCACCTCGAAGAGCTCCAGCAGCCGCAGCCGGGCGGTGTCCCGGTCCTCGCCGGCCGTCCGCCCGACGGTGTCGACCAGACGCCCGAAGGCGTCCTCGACGTGGCCGCCGACGAGATCCAGGTCGGCCGCACGCAGCTGCGCCTCGACGTCCTTCGGATCGGCGGCCGCCGCCGACCGCACCTGCTGCGGGTCGACGCCCTCGACGCGCTGGAGCAGCTGTGCCTGGGCCAGGCCCAGCTTGGCCTCGGTGTTGCCGGGCTGGTCGGCCAGCACGTTCTGGTACGCCCGAACGGCACCGCCCAGGTCGCCGCGGTCGAGCGCGTCGTGCGCGGCCTCCAGCGCCGGGTCGGACGGCACCCGCGGTGCCGCCGGGGCCTCGCCGCCCGCACCGGCCGCCAGGCCGGTGATGCCGAAGCGCTGCTCGGCGACGGCGATCAGCTGGTCCAGGATCTTGCGGACGTTGGCCTCGTTCTCTGCGCCCTGGAACAGCGGGACGAGCTGGCCCGCCACCACCGCCATCACCGCAGGGATGCCCTGGATGCCGAACTGCTGGGCGATCAGCTGGTTGGCGTCGACGTCGATCTTGGCGAGCACGATCCGGCCCGCGTACTCCTCGGCGAGGCGTTCCAGGATCGGGCTGAGCTGCTTGCACGGGCCGCACCACTCGGCCCAGAAGTCGACCACCACCGGCACCTCGGCCGAGCGCTGCACGACCTCGGCCTCGAAGGTGTCCTCGGTGACGTCGAGGACGAGCTGGGACGGCGCGGGTGCGGGGTCGCCGCCGGCCGCTGCCTGGCGGGCCCGTTCGGCCCTGGCCTGCTCGGCCTTCTGGGCGGCTTCGCCGGCCGCCTTGACCGCGGCGAGGTCGACCGCTCCACGCAGGGCGGCACTGTTGAGACGCGAATTCCGTGACTGCATGGCACCATCCTCCCCCGTCCGCGCGGGTGACGGGCGCCAACCGGCCGGAAACCTCGCCGAGCCGTTGCGCCGACGCCACCCGCCCGTGCGACGGGGGCCGCCTCCCGGTGTAGCCGCTGCCGGCGCGAATCCCCATTCGCGCCCCGCACCGGCCCGATCCCATGGGCCCGGCACGTGGTTGCCGCTCTTTCGCTACGAGTCGTAGCGTATCTGCTTCCCGGGCCGGTCCCGCAAGACCCCCTCCGCACTCCGGGACGTGAGCTGCCCCACTTTCCGGGGGGCGGTAGCTGGTGACCACGGCCGTCGCTCGCTACCGTTACCCGGTCCGACCAAGTTACCCACCGGTAAACCAGCTAGGAGGCTCGGTGGCCCCCACCACCCAGCAGCCTGCTGCCCCGGACGGCACCGCCCTCCCCCGCGGCAAGGGCCGTCCCCGCAGCGCTGCCGCCGACCGGGCGATCCTCGACGCGACCCGTGAAGCCCTCGCCGAACTCGGCTGGGGCGGCCTCACCATGGGCGACGTCGCCACCCGCGCCGGAGTCGCCAAGACCACCCTCTACCGGCGCTGGCCGTCCAAGAACGAACTCGTGGTCGACGCCGTCGCCAGCCTCTTCGACGAACTGGAGATGGCCGACCTCGGCAGCCTGCGGGCCGACATCGCCGCCACCGTCGCCCAGTTCGCCGACCTGCTCGCCCGGCCCGAGTCGCAGGCCGCCCTGATGGCGCTGTTCGCCGAGGGCAGCCGGGACCCGCTGCTGCGGCGGCGCATCCGCGAACGGATCGTCGACCCGCAGAAGCACCTCGTACGGACCGGGCGGGCCAACGCCCAGGCCCGCGGGGAGCTCCGCTCGGACCAGGACGAGGCGGCCGCCTGCGAGGAGATCGACCTCGTCTTCGACATGATCGCGGGCGCCGTCGAGCACCGGCTCCTCGTCGCCGGCGAACCCATCACCCCGCGCTGGCTCGACCGCTTCACCGCCCTCATGCTCAGCGCCCTCGTCGGCCTCGACACCTGAACCCGCCCCGCACAGGGCCGGCCACGAGGGGCGCGGGGAACTGCGCGGGTCGGTGCCCCGCGGGCTTCTCCGGCTAGAAGGCTGCGGGCTCGCGGTAGGTGCCCCACTCGGCGCGGAGGGTGTTGCAGATCTCGCCGAGGGTGGCTTCGGCGCGGACGGCCTGCAGCATCGGCGGGACCATGTTCCCGCCGGACCTCGCGGCGGCCAGCACGGCGGCCAGGCCCGCCCCGACCGCGGCGTCGTCCCGGGCCGCCCTGCGGGCGCGGAGCACGCGCACCTGCTCCCGCTCGACCTCGTGGCCGACCCGGAGGATCTCCAGCTCCGGGGTGACGGACTTCGGGTGGCAGTTGACGCCGACGACCCGCTTGTCGCCGTTCTCCAGGGACTGCTGGTACCGGAAGGCGGCCTCGGCGATCTCGCCGGTGAACCAGCCCTCCTCGACGCCCCGCAGGATTCCGGAGGTCATCGGGCCGATCGCGTGGTCGGCCGAGCCCTTGTCCAGGATGCGCCGGAAGATCTCCTCGGCCTGCGCCTCGATCCGGTCGGTGAGCGCCTCCACGTACCAGGAGCCGCCGAGCGGGTCGGCGACGTTCGCGACGCCGGTCTCCTCCATCAGGACCTGCTGGGTCCGCAGGGCGATCTCGGCGGCCTGCTCCGAGGGCAGCGCCAGGGTCTCGTCCAGGGCGTTGGTGTGCAGCGAGTTGGTGCCGCCGAGGACGGCGGACAGCGCCTCGACGGCGGTGCGCACCACGTTGTTGTACGGCTGCTGCGCGGTGAGCGAGACGCCGGCGGTCTGGGTGTGGAAGCGCAGCCACTGGGCCCGGTCGGTCCGGGCGCCGTACCGCTCGCGCATCCAGCGGGCCCAGATCCGGCGGGCGGCGCGGAACTTGGCGATCTCCTCGAAGAAGTCGAGGTGGGCGTCGAAGAAGAAGGAGAGGCCGGGCGCGAAGACGTCGACGTCGAGGCCGCGGGAGAGGCCGAGTTCGACGTAGGCGAAGCCGTCGGCGAGGGTGTAGGCGAGCTCCTGGGCGGCCGTGGCCCCGGCCTCGCGGATGTGGTAGCCGGAGACGGAGAGCGGCTTGTAGGCGGGGACGCCCTGCGCGCAGTGCTCCATGAGGTCGCCGATCAGCCGCAGGTGCGGCTCGGGGGCGAAGAGCCACTCCTTCTGCGCGATGTACTCCTTGAAGATGTCGGTCTGCAGGGTGCCGTCGAGGACGGCCGGGTCGACGCCCTGGCGCTCGGCGGCGACGAGGTACATGCAGAAGATCGGGACGGCCGGGCCGCTGATCGTCATGGAGGTGGTGACGCCGCCGAGCGGGATGCCGTCGAAGAGGACGTCCATGTCGGCGGCGGAGTCGACGGCGACGCCGCAGTGGCCGACCTCGCCGAGCGACTTGGCGTCGTCGGAGTCGTAGCCCATGAGGGTGGGCATGTCGAAGGCCACCGAGAGGCCGCCGCCGCCGGCCCCCAGGATCATGCGGTAGCGCTCGTTGGTCTGCCGGGCGTTGCCGAAGCCGGCGAACTGCCGGACGGTCCAGGTGCGGCCCCGGTAGCCGGTGGGGTGCAGGCCGCGGGTGTAGGGGTACTCGCCGGGCCACCCGATGCGTTCGAAGCCCTCGTAGGGCTGTCCGGCGGGCGGGCCGTAGACCGGCTCGACCTCGTCACCGGACAGGGTGGTGAAGTCGGCGTCGCGCTTGCGGGCCCTGTCGTACCGCTGCTGCCAGCGCAGGCGGCCGGCCTCGATCTCCTCGGCGTCCATCGGCTGCGGGCTCCACTCCGTGCGGCCGCCGCGGTCGGGCCGGCGGCTCTGCCAGGATGCCCCACCAATTTACTCGGACGTCCTACTATCCGTCGACGGCACGCGCCGCCGGGCACTCCCGGTTCGGCCCCGGGAATGCAGGAAGCCCCTCCCCGGGCGGGGAGGGGCTCGTCGCAGAGGCGGACGGAGGAATCAGGCGGAGACCGGCTCCGGGGTCTCGATCAGCGGGGCGACGTCGCGGGAGACGCGGCGCTCCACGAAGAACACGGCGGTCGGGATCGTACCGGCCAGCAGCACCCAGGCCAGCTTGCCCATCGGCCACTTCGCCTTGGTGCCCAGGTCGAAGGCGAGCACCAGGTAGACCACGTAGAGCCAGCCGTGCGCGATGCCGACGGCACTGGTGAAGCCGCTCGCCCCCGAGATGTCCAGCACGTACTTGGCGATCACGCCCACGGTCAGCAGGATCAGCAGGACGCCGGTGATGTAGGCCAGCGCCCGGTATCGGGTCAGCACGCTCTGCTTCATACCGACGAGGGTAACCGCAGGCAGCGGCGGCTCCGGCCGCACCCCCGCCGGACGCACCGGCCGGGTCAGGCGTCGCCGCCCTCCGCGGGCGGGGAGAAGTCGCCGGCCGCCACCCGGAGCGGGCGGAGCAGCTCGAAGACCTGGTGGCACTGGTCGGCGTCGTAGCCCTCCAGGCCGAAGTCGATGGCCATCAGTTCGCGGGTGGCCTGCTCGACCACGTCGCGGCCGCGGTCGGTGATCGCGGCGAGGACGCCGCGGCCGTCGGCGGGGTTGGGGCGGCGGGCGACCAGCCCGTCCCGCTCCAGGCGGTCGACGGTGTTGGTGACGCTCGTCGGGTGCACCATGAGCCGCTCACCGATCTTGGAGAGCGGCAGCTGGCCGGTCCGGCTGAAGGTGAGCAGCACCAGGGCCTCGTAGCGGGCGAAGGTGAGGCCGTACGGCTTCACCACGGCGTCCACCCGGGACAGCAGGATCTGGTGGGCGCGCATCACCGAGGTGATCGCCGCCATGGACGGGACGCCGCCCCAGCGGCGGGTCCAGAGCTCGTCCGCACGGGCGATCGGGTCGAAGTCGAGGGCGAGGGGCTTGGGCACACCCCCACCGTACCGGCGTGCCGGGAACGGGGTAGCAGGTGTCCACGATGGTGGACAAGGGCACCTTCTGGCGGGATCACGCCAAGCGTTTTCTGGTCCGTACCAGCGCTTCCGAGGCCCGAAATGCCGCCGCAACAATCAAGCTGACGACCGCAGTTGACGCTGAAAGTCCGTCATTCCGGCTTCGTGCGTGCAGAAACGATCGATCGGACGGTCGATTTACGGCAAATAGTGGGCTTTGCGGTGCGGAGTCCGGATGGCGAGTGGTGGCCAACTCCCGGCACAGACCTGTCATTTCACGATCTCCATTGTCATGCTTCTGGCCAGCTTCGTTCGACCCGCCGAGCCCCCACCCCTCCGGCGGATGTCACAGACCGCACGAAGCAGCACGTCCGCGCCCGTTCCGCCCCAGCAGGCACTAACCCCGGTGCCCCGGGACGCGGCGCCACCGCGCACACGCGGTTGATCGGAAGGAACCCGTACGTGAAGCGAAAGCTGGCACTCGGAGCCGTTCTCTCTGCGTCGGCGGTCCTCGCCGGCGCCATCCAGGTCAGCGCCCAGGCCGCCCCCGCCCCGGCCGCCCCGGCCGCGCCCGGCGAGCAGCGTGCCGCCCTCATCGCGCAGGCCGGTGCCGAGGCCCCGTCCGCGGCCCGCACCCTCGGCCTCGGCGGCCAGGAGTCGCTGGTCGTCAAGGACGCCGTGGTCGACGCCGACGGCACCCGCCACGTGCGCTACGAGCGCACCTTCGCCGGCCTGCCGGTGCTCGGCGGCGACCTGGTCGTCCACCAGGACGCCAAGGGATCGGTCAAGTCCGTCGACCGGGCCGTGCAGGGCTCGATCGCCCCCGCCTCGCTCACCCCGAAGCTCTCCGCCGACCAGGCCGCCGCCAAGGCGCACGGCGCCGTCGCGGCCACCGTCGGCGTCGCCAAGGACGCCGACGAGCCGGCGCTCGCCTCGGTCGCCGCCCCGGCCAACGGCCGCCTGGTCGTCTGGGCCGCCTCGGGCACCCCCCGTCTGGCCTACCAGACCACCGTCGAGGGCATGCGCGCGGACGGCACCCCGTCCCGCCAGCTGCTGGTCACCGACGCCTCCACCGGTGCGGTGCTCTCCACCCACGAGCAGGTGCAGACCGCCAACGCGGCCGGCACCGGCCAGGGCGTGTTCGTCGGCTCCGTGGCGCTGACCACCAACTACACGGGCTCGACCTACCAGCTGAAGGACGCCACCCGCGGCGGCCAGTACACGACCACCCTGAACAACAAGACCAACGGCTCGGGCACCCTGCTGACCGACGCGGACAACGCCTGGGGCACCGGCCTGGTCTCCAGCAGCCAGTCCGCCGCCGTGGACGCCCAGTACGGCGCCGCCGCCACCTGGGACTTCTACAAGAACACCTTCGGCCGCCTCGGCATCAAGAACAACGGCGTCGGCGCCTACAGCCGGGTCCACTACGGCCGGAACTACGTCAACGCGTTCTGGGACGACTCCTGCTTCTGCATGACGTACGGCGACGGTGCGAGCAACACCCACCCGCTGACCGAGCTGGACGTGGCCGGCCACGAGATGAGCCACGGCGTCACCGCCAACACCGCCGGCCTGAACTACTCGGGCGAGTCCGGCGGCCTCAACGAGGCCACCAGCGACATCTTCGGCACCGGCGTGGAGTTCTACGCCAACCTCGCCTCCGACAAGCCGGACTACCTCATCGGCGAGCTCATCAACATCAACGGCGACGGCACCCCGCTGCGCTACATGGACAAGCCCTCCAAGGACGGCGGCTCCGCCGACTACTGGTCCTCCACGGTCGGCAGCAAGGACGTCCACTACTCGTCCGGCGTCGGCAACCACTTCTTCTACCTGCTGGCCGAGGGCAGCGGCGCGAAGACCATCAACGGCGTCAGCTACAACTCGCCGACCTCCAACGGCTCCACCGTCACCGGCATCGGCCGCGACAAGGCCCTGCAGGTCTGGTACCGGGCGCTGACCGTCTACATGACCTCAACCACCAACTACAAGGGCGCCCGCACCGCGACCCTGAACGCCGCCACCGACCTCTACGGTGCCGGCTCCACCGAGTACGCCCAGGTTGCCGCTGCCTGGGCCGCGGTGAACGTCAACTGACGCACCGCGGGCGATGAACGCAGCAGCCGGGCCCTCCGGAGGGGAGGCCCGGCTGCTGTCGCTCTGATCGTCGCCCGCTCGCCTCCGGGCCCTCTGAACCCGGTGCCGACACTCTCCCCCAGCCTGGCGGCTGGGAGGTGTCCCCATGCTCCGTCGCTGCGCTCCCTCGCTCGCCCCCCCTTGCCCGCCGACGGGCAGGAGGGGCCCACCCTTTCGGCACCGGCGGGCCCTTCGGCTCGGGGCGGGTGTCGCCCCCTCGCTCTCGGCGCCGGGTCGGGAGGGCCCGGAGGCGAGCGGGCGACGGACGGCAGAAATACGCCAACTCTTGTCGCAGACCTGTCATTTGACGACCGATCTTGTCATGCTTCCTTCCAGCTTCGTACGGCCCGGCCGGCCACCCCAACCGGTCCGGTGCCGCATGACCGCACGGAGCAGCACGTCAGCGCTCGTTCCGCCCCAGTCGGCGCCGGACCCGGTGCCCCGGAGCGAGGCGCGACCGCGCACACGCGGTTGATCCGGAAGGAACCCGTACGTGAAGCGAAAGCTTGCCATCGGCGCCGTCCTCTCCAGCTCCGCCCTGCTGGCCGGCGCGATCCAGGTCGCCGCCGGCACCGCCCAGGCCTCGCCCGCCCCCGTCGCCGCGCAGCAGCGGGCCGCCTTGATCGCCCAGGCCGGCGCCGAGGCCCCCGCCACCGCCCGCGCCCTCGGCCTCGCCGGCCAGGAGCAGCTGGTCGCCACGGACGCGATCGTGGACGCGGACGGCACCCGCCACCTGCGCTTCGACCGCACCTTCGCCGGGCTGCCGGTGATCGGCGGCGACGTCGTCGTCCACCGGGACGCCGAGGGCGCCGTGAAGTCCGTGGACCGCGCGGTGCAGGGCTCGGTCGCCCCCGCCTCGCTCACCCCGAAGCTCTCCGCCGGCCAGGGCGCCGCCAAGGCGCACGACGCCGTCGCGGCCACCGTCGGCACCGCCCCGGACGCCGACGAGCCGGCGCTGACCTCGGTCGGCGCGGCCTCCGGCGCCGAGCTGGTGGTGTGGGCCGCCTCGGGCGCGCCCCGCCTGGCCCACCGGACGACCGTCGAGGGGATGCGCGCGGACGGCACCCCGAGCAGCCGACTGGTCGTCACCGACGCCGCGACCGGTGCGGTGCTCTCCTCGGAGGAGCAGATCCGCACCTCCAACGCGACCGGCAGCGGCAAGGGCGTATACGTCGGCTCGGTCACGCTGACCACCAACTACACCGGTTCCACGTACCAGTTGAAGGACAACACGCGCGGCGGGCAGTACACCGTCGACAAGAACGGGACGCTCTACACGGACGCCGACAACGTCTGGGGCAACGGCAGCGCCTCCAACGGGCAGTCCGCGGCGGTGGACGCCCAGTACGGCGCGGCGGCCACCTGGGACTTCTACAAGAACACCTTCGGCCGCAACGGAATCAAGAACAACGGCGTCGGCGCCTACAGCAAGGTCCACTACGGCAACAACTACGTCAACGCGTTCTGGAGCGACAGCTGCTTCTGCATGACGTACGGCGACGGCTCCGGCAACACCCACCCGCTGACCGCGATCGACGTGGCCGGCCACGAGATGACCCACGGCGTCACCTCCAACACCGCGCGGCTCAACTACTCGGGCGAGTCCGGCGGCCTCAACGAGGCCACCAGCGACATCTTCGGCACCATGGTCGAGTTCTACGCCAACCTGTCGGTGGACACCCCGGACTACCTGATCGGCGAGCGGCTGAACCTGAACGGCAACGGCACCCCGCTGCGCTACATGGACAAGCCCTCCAAGGACGGCGCCTCGGCGGACTACTGGTCCTCCACGGTCGGCAACAAGGACGTCCACTACTCGTCCGGCGTCGGCAACCACTTCTTCTACCTGCTGGCCGAGGGCAGCGGCGCGAAGACCATCAACGGCGTCAGCTACAACTCGCCGACCTCCAACGGCTCGACGGTCACCGGCATCGGCCGGGCCAAGGCGGCGCAGATCTGGTACCGGGCGCTGACCGTCTACATGACCTCGACCACCAACTACAAGGGCGCCCGCACCGCGACGCTCAATGCGGCCAAGGACCTCTACGGCAGCACCTCCACCGAGTACAACCGGGTGGCGGCGGCGTGGAGCGCGGTCAACGTCAACTGACCCGCCCCGCACGCGCGACGGCCGGGCTCCCCTCGCGGGGGCCCGGCCGTCGGGTTTCCGGCTGTGTTCCGGGGAGGTCAGGCCGCGGCGGCGGCCGCCGGCACCTCGCCGCGCTCCTCCTTGGCGAGCATGCGCTCGGCGAAGAAACCGCCGGTCGGCAGCACCGAGAGGACGAACAGCACGATGCCGCGCTTGGCGTCCCAGCGCTGCTGCTGCCAGGCCAGGGCGAGGAAGACCACGTACAGCACGAACAGGCCGCCGTGGATCGCGCCCATCACCGGCACCGCGTTGAACTCGGTGGTCCGCTTGAGCACCGAGCAGACGAGCAGCAGCAGGAAGGACAGGCCCTCCGGGCCGGACACGAGTCGCAGGCGGTGGACGGCGGGGCTGGTCTTCACGGGTCACCTCGGGAGGAATCGGCGAGTGAGCTCGTGAACGCGATCACAAGCCTCGTTCATTATCACCGACCGAACACCCGCGCCGTGGCCGGGGTGGCCGGTGCCACAGCGGGCGGCCCTATCCTGCTGCGGCACGGCCCGGCGTCCGGGCCGACCGACCACGGGGGTGGACATGTTCCGCATCGACTGGAACCGCCGGACCTGCTCGCGGCGCGGGCACATCACCTACGCGCCCGACGAGACCGACCTGCGCGACCGCCTGCACGCGCGCACCGCACTCGGCGACGCCTGGCGCTGCCTGCGCTGCGGGGACTTCGCGCTCGGCGCGCCGCACGGCTCCGGCCCGGCCGACGAGGCTCCGCTGGTGCCCCGCGGCAAGGCCCTGCGGGACCTCTTCATCCTGCGCTTCCTCGCCGTCGAGCGGGCACTGCGCGGCCTGCTGATCCTGGTGGTCGCCTGGGGCGTGTGGAAGTTCTCGAACAGCCAGGACGCGGTGCGCCGGATCTTCGACGAGAACCTCTCGGTCTTCCGCCCGGTCACCGAGCACTTCCACTGGGACCTGGAGCACTCGCCGATCGTCGACACCATCCGCAGGACCTTCGAGTACAAGCACAGCACGCTGCTGATCGTGGCCGGCGCGCTGGTGCTGTACGCGCTGATCGAGATCGTCGAGGCGGCCGGCCTGTGGGTGGGCGCCCGCTGGGCCGAGTACCTGACGGTGGTGGCGACGGCGGCCTTCCTGCCGCTGGAGGTGTACGAGCTCACCGAGCACGTCAGCGCCCTGAAGATCGGCACGCTGGTGCTGAACGTCCTCGCGGTGCTGTGGATCATGCTGTCCAAGCGGCTGTTCGGCCTGCGCGGGGGCGTGGCCGCCTTCGAGGCGGAGAAGCACTCGGCCTCGCTGCTGGAGGTGGAGCTCGCCGCGGGCACCGCGCCCGGGCAGCACCCGGCCCCGGCCGTCTGACCCGGCCGCCTGACCCGGTGTGATTTGTCGCAGGTCGGTACCAGAGGCCCGCGCCCTCTCCCGGGTGCGGGCCGCTGCCGCTACATTCGCCCGGTGGCACAGTTTCGACTCCAGGGCTCCAAGGTGCTCGCCGTAGACATGGCGGGCGACTCGGTGAAGGCCCGTAACGGCACCATGGTGGCCTACACCGGCCAGATGAACTTCAAGAAGATGTCCGGCGGCGGTGACGGCCTGCGGGGCATGGTCACGCGTCGGCTGACGGGTGAGCAGATGGAGGTCATGGAGGTGAAGGGGCAGGGCACCTGCTACTTCGCCGACCGGGCCACCGAGGTCAACCTGGTGCGGCTGAACGGCGAGACGCTCTACGTCGAGTCGGACAACCTGCTCTGCACCGAGGCGACCCTGCACACCGGCACCAGCTTCACCGGCCTCAACGGCATGGCGTCCGGCAACGGCCTGTTCACCACCAAGGTCGAGGGCCACGGCTGGGCCGCGCTCACCTCCAAGGGTCCGGCGATCATCCTGCGGGTCTCCCAGGGCATGCCGCTGCGGGTCGACCCGGGCGCGTACGTGGCGCACACCGGGAACCTCAGCCGCAACCTCAAGTCGGGCGCCGGCTGGACGACGATCATCGGCGAGGGCGGCGGCGAGGCCATGCAGGTCGAGTTCTCCGGCGAGGGCCTGGTCTACGTGCAGCCGTCCGAGAAGATGACCTTCGGGGGCGACGTCTGATGCCGTTCACCAAGATCAACAACAAGATGGTCGAGGCGAAGATCATGCCCGGCCAGCGGGTCTTCAGCCAGCGCGGCTCGATGCTCGCCTACACCGGCGAGGTCAGCTTCACGCCCAACGTGATGGGCGGCCAGGGCGGCGTCATGTCGATGATCGGACGCCGGGTGGCCAACGAGGACACCCCGCTGATGACCGTCGAGGGCCAGGGCAGCGTGATGTTCGGCCACGGCGGCCACAACATCCACGTCATCGAGCTCACCGGCGACGCCCTGTTCGTCGAGGCGGACCGGCTGCTCGCCTTCGACGGCACCCTGCAGCAGTCCACCATGTTCATGGGCCAGCAGGGCGGCGTGATGGGCATGGTCCGCGGCCAGGTGACCGGCCAGGGCCTGTTCACCACCCAGCTGACCGGGCAGGGCTCGGTCGCGGTGATGGCCCACGGCGGCGTCATCGAGCTGCCGATCGGTCCCGGCCAGCCGGTGCACGTCGACCCGCAGGCGTACGTGGCCCACCGCGGCCAGGTGACCAACAAGCTGTCCACCGCCCTGGGCTGGCGCGACATGATCGGCCGCGGCTCCGGCGAGGCCTTCCAGCTGGAGCTGTCCGGGCACGGTGTGGTCTACGTGCAGGCGAGCGAGGAGAAGCTCTGATGTCCTACCCGCCTCAGCAGCCCTACGGGCAGCCGTACGGGCAGCCCCAGCCCGGCCAGCCCTACCAGCAGCCCGGCTACCCGCCGCCCGGCCAGCCCTACCCGCCACAGGGGCAGCCGTACCCGCCGCAGGGCCAGCCGCAGCCCGGCTACCAGCAGGCCTACCAGCCGACCCAGGCCGGCCAGCCCTACCCGCCGCAGGGCCAGCCCTACCCGGCCCCGCCGCAGGGCAACTTCGGCGCACCGCTGCCGCAGAACGGCGGCGAGGGCCCGGTCGTGCACGACGCCATGAGCCTGCCGGCCAACGACAACGTCAACCCCTACGCCTTCTCGGTCGACCTCAACGGCGCCTACTACCTGCAGAAGGGCAAGATGATCGCCTACTACGGCGACATGCGCTTCTCGGGCATCGGACGCGGCGTCATCGACCAGATGCTGGAGCGGAACTTCAACTCCCCGCTGCACGCGTCCGACTGGGTCGTCGCCGAGGGCCGCGGCAAGCTGCTGCTCGCCGACCGGGCCTTCGACCTCAACTCGTACGACCTGGAGGAGGGCAACCTCACCGTCCGGTCCGGCAACCTGCTGGCCTTCGAGCCCTCCCTGAAGCTCAAGCAGTCGATCATCCCGGGCTTCCTGACCCTGATCGGCACCGGCAAGTTCGTGGCCGCCTCCAACGGCCCCGTCCACTTCGTCGAGCCGCCCATCCGGGTGGACCCGCAGGCCCTCGTCGGCTGGGCCGACTGCCCCGCGCCCTGCCACCACTACGATCACGGCTACATGCACGGCCTGATCGGCGGCCTGCGGCACCTGACCGGGCTCGGCGGCGCCTCCGGCGAGGAGCACCAGTTCGAGTTCATCGGGGCCGGCCAGGTCCTGCTGCAGTCGACCGAGACCCTGATGGCCGAGCGCTCGGTCGGCGTGGTGCACGCCGAGGCCGGCGTCCCCGGCAGCGGGGTGCCGCACCAGCCGGGTGTGCACGGCGGCGGGCAGCAGCTGCCCAACGTCAACATCCCGGGCCTGGGCAACCTCGGCGACCTCGGCCGGAGGTTCGGCCTCTGAACCGGTGAGCGCCGTGCGGCTGGATTCGTAAACTTGTACAACATTTAACAAGCACGGCTATGCTTGGGGCATGGACACGCACGTCACCGACGCCCCCGCCGTCTCCTCCTCGGCCACCGCGGAGGAGACGCCGTGGCTGAGCACCCGCGAGCAGCAGTTCTGGCGAGCCCACCTGGAGGTGAGCAAGCTGCTCGAGTACCAGCTCAGCCGCGAACTCCAGCCGCACAACCTCGCCATCAACGACTACGAGATCCTCGTGGTCCTCTCCGAGGCGCCCGAGCGCCGGATGCGGATGACCGACCTCGCGACCGCCACCCTGCAGTCGAAGAGCCGGCTCTCGCACCAGATCACCCGCATGGAGGGCGCCGGGCTGGTGCTGCGGCAGGAGTGCCCCGGCGACCGCCGCGGCCTCTTCGCCCACCTCACCGACCAGGGCTGGGAGATGCTCCAGAAGGTCGCGCCGGACCACGTCCGCAGTGTCCGCTCCCACTTCGTCGACCGCTTCACCCCCGAGCAGATCGACGCCCTCTACGAGGCCCTCGCCCCGGTCGCCGACCACCTGAGAGCCCTCCGCGGGCGCGCCTGACGGCGCAGGTCCAAGGCAGCCCGGCGAACCGAACGCGCGGGGGTACGACAGGGGCGCGGGGAACTGCTCTCGGACTGCGCAGTTCCGCCCCCAGCCTTCGGCCGGGATGTACCCACCCCAGCGCCCCTGGGCGCGTTGCCCGCTACTCGTTGCTCTCGGTGAGGCCGGCGACGAGGCGGTCGGCGGCGCCGTAGGGGTCGAGTTCGCCGGCGGCGACCCGGGCGGCGAGGCCGGCGAGGTGGCGGTCGCCGTGGAGGTCGCCGATCCGGGCGCGGAGGGCGGCGAGTGCGATCGCCTCGATCTCCTCCGCGGCGCGCCGGGTCCGCCGGGCCTGCAGTTCCCCCGTCTCGGCCAGCCAGGTGCGGTGCTTCTCCAGGGCCTCGACGACCTCGTCCACGCCCTCGCCGCGGGCGGCGACGGTCTTGACGATGGGCGGCCGCCAGTCCCCCGGCTCGCGGGCCTCGCCGAGGCCGAGCATGTGGTTGAGCTCGCGGGCGGTGGCGTCGGCGCCGTCCCGGTCGGCCTTGTTGACGACGAAGACGTCGCCGATCTCGAGGATGCCGGCCTTGGCGGCCTGGATGCCGTCGCCCATGCCGGGGGCGAGCAGGACGACGGTGGTGTCGGCCTGGGCGGCGACCTCGACCTCGGACTGGCCGACGCCGACGGTCTCCACGAAGATCACGTCGCAGCCGGCACCGTCCAGCACCCGCAGGGCCTGCGGTGCGGTCCAGGAGAGTCCGCCGAGGTGGCCGCGGGTGGCCATGGAGCGGATGAACACCTCGGGGTCGGTGGCGTGGTCCTGCATCCGGACGCGGTCGCCGAGCAGGGCGCCGCCGGAGAACGGCGAGGACGGGTCGACCGCGAGCACGCCGACGCGCTTGCCGAGCCGGCGGTACGCGGAGACCAGCGCGGAGGTCGAGGTGGACTTGCCGACGCCGGGCGAGCCGGTGAGGCCGACGGTGTACGCGTTGCCGGTGTGGGGGGCGAGGGCCGCCATGGCCTCACGGAGCTGGGGGGCGGCGTTCTCCACCAGCGAGATCAGCCGGGCCACGGCCCGCGGGCGTCCCGCACGGGCCTGCTCGACCAGCGTCGCCACATCGACCATGAAGGTTCTTCTCCTCGATCCGAAGCGGGGGCGCACCGCGTGGGTTCTCCACGCCGTGCGCCCCCGACGGTCACGCCGAAAAGGTCAGCCCTGGGCGGGGACCTTGATGATCAGGGCGTCGCCCTGGCCGCCGCCGCCGCAGAGCGCGGCCGCGCCGGTGCCGCCGCCGCGGCGCTGGAGCTCGAGGGCCAGGTGGAGGACGAGGCGGGCGCCGGACATGCCGATCGGGTGGCCGAGGGCGATGGCGCCGCCGTTGACGTTGACCTTCTCGTCGGTGACGCCGAGGTCCTTCATGGACTGGTGGGCGACGGCGGCGAAGGCCTCGTTGATCTCGATCAGGTCGAGGTCGGCGACGGTCAGGCCGTCCTTGGCGAGGGCGTGGGCGATCGCGTTGGACGGCTGCGACTGCAGCGAGTTGTCCGGGCCGGCCACGTTGCCGTGGGCGCCGATCTCGGCGATCCAGGTGAGGCCCAGCTCCTCGGCCTTGGCCTTGCTCATCACGACGACGGCGGCGGCGCCGTCGGAGATCTGCGAGGCGGAGCCGGCGGTGATGGTGCCGTCCTTGGTGAAGGCCGGGCGCAGCTTGCCGAGGGTCTCGACGGTGGTCTCGCCGCGGATGCCCTCGTCCTGGCTGAAGAGGACGGGCTCGCCGCGGCGCTGCGGGATCTCGACCGGGACGATCTCCGCGTCGAAGATGCCGTTCTTCTGGGCGGCGGCGGCGCGCTGGTGCGAGGCGGCGGCGATCGCGTCCTGCACGTCGCGGGCGATGCCGAGGCGGGTGTTGTGGTTCTCGGTGGACTCGCCCATCGGGATGTTCTCGTACGCGTCGGTGAGGCCGTCGTACGCCATGGCGTCGAGCATCTCGATCGCGCCGTACTTGAAGCCCTCGCGGGACTTCGGCAGCAGGTGCGGGGCGTTGGTCATGGACTCCTGGCCGCCGGCGACGACGACGTCGAACTCGCCGGCGCGGATCAGCTGGTCGGCGAGGGCGATGGCGTCCAGGCCGGAGAGGCAGACCTTGTTGATGGTCAGCGCCGGGACGTTCATCGGGATGCCGGCCTTGACGGCGGCCTGGCGGGCCGGGATCTGGCCTGCGCCGGCCTGCAGCACCTGGCCCATGATCACGTACTGGACCTGGTCGCCGGTGATGCCCGCGCGCTCCACGGCGGCCTTGATGGCGATACCGCCGAGGTCTGCGCCGGAGAAGCCCTTGAGCGAGCCGAGCAGGCGGCCCATCGGGGTGCGTGCACCCGCGACGATCACAGAAGTAGTCATGAGACGAGCCCCTTCGCGCGTCAGGCATGAGGGTGGGGGGATGCGGCTCAATGTACTGACACGTAACCCGTGCGTCACCGGCGCAAGGGTGTGATCAGCGGCACTGTCACCCCCCAGTGAACACCGTGTCATCGCGGAGGTGTCGGATTCCGGCCGAAGTGCGGCCGCCCCGGGGGCGTGTGAGCAGGCTCGCACCCTCGGTGGTGGCCAAGGCTCGGCCCGATGCGCTGCACTGGTGCCACCCTCGTCGACTCCCACCTTGGAGGCCACCGCCGTGCTGACCCGTATCGACCACATCGGCATCGCCTGCTTCGACCTCGACAAGACCGTCGAGTTCTACCGCGCGACGTACGGCTTCGAGGTCTTCCACAGCGAGGTCAACGAGGAGCAGGGCGTCCGCGAGGCCATGCTGAAGATCAACGACACCGGTGACGGCGGTGCGTCCTACCTGCAGCTGCTGGAGCCGACCCGCGAGGACTCGACGGTCGCCAAGTGGCTCGCCAAGAACGGCGAGGGCGTGCACCACATCGCGTTCGGCACCGCGGACGTGGACGGCGACGCCGCGGACATCCGCGCCAAGGGCGTCCGGGTGCTGTACGACGAGCCGCGGATCGGCTCGATGGGCTCGCGGATCACCTTCCTGCACCCCAAGGACTGCGGCGGTGTGCTGACCGAGCTGGTGACCTCGGCCGGTTCGGAGCACTGAGCCCGGACGGAAGCGGAGGGGGTCGTACCGCAACGGCCCCCTTCCCGACCCGTCGGTAACCTCGGAAAACCTCCACTCGGCCATTCCGCTGCAAGCCGGGCACACTACAATGCCCAGGTGCGCCGGAGCTCCGGGAAGGACCGGTCCGAGGGGCACGGCCGAAGGCGGGAACGGGCGGGGCGACCCGACTGCTCCCACCGCAGGGGAGTCCATTGAGCGGGCACGGCTGAACAGTCGCAAGTCGGATCTGTCACCATTCTCCACTAGGCAAGAGTTCGCCCAGGAGTCCACTCGGACGGGGGAACGCGGCACGGCCGCGCACCACCGGCCCGGCGGACTCCGACCGCGGCAGGAACCGCGGCTGCAAGGACCAGTCGGTCCGGCCCCCAGGACAGGGAGAGGGGCGCCGGCACGGCCGGGTCGAGGACGCGACCAGGAGATGGATGGGACCGCGGAGTGCGGGGCTACGACCGCTACGAGGTTGAGGATCACCTCTCCAAGTTCGAGGCCGAGATGGATCGGACTCGCAAGGAGCGTGACAAGACCATCCAGCATGCCGAGGACCTCGCCTATCAGGTGGAGGTGCTCCGGGCCAAGCTGCACGAGGCCCGGCGGCAGCTGGCTCAGCCGCGTGCCTTCGACTCCGTCTCGGGCCAGGCCGAGCAGCTGCTCCGCACCGCCGAGATGCAGGCCGAGCAGCTCCGCGCCGATGCCGAGCGCCAGTTGCGCGAGTCCCAGGCCGCCACCCAGCGCCTGATGGCCGAGGCCGCCGAGCGCACCGCCCGCCTGGAGTCCGAGTTCGCCGCCCGGCGCCACCAGCTGGAGGAGGAGCTCAACGAGTTCCGCCGCTCCGCCGAGCGCCACGTCAAGGAGAACGTCTCCTGGGCGGAGCAGACCCGGGCCGGCACCGAGCAGGAGGCCCAGCGCCTGCTCCAGGACGCCCGCATCGAGGCCGAGCGGATGATGGCCGCGGCCCGTGCCGAGGCCACCGCCCTCGCCGACCAGGCCCGCGCCCAGACCGCCGCCGACGTCGACGCCGCCCGCGGCGAGGCCCAGGCCGCCGCCGAGGCCGCCCTGCACCGCGCCCAGACCGACGCCGAGCGGCTGCTGCGCGCCGCCTCCGAGCAGGCCCAGCAGGCCAGCGCCCAGGCCGAGGAGCTCCGCGGCAGCGCCGCCAACGAGGCCCAGCAGCAGCTCGCCCAGGCGCACGCCGCCGCCGAGCGCCGCCTCGCCGCCGCCCAGGCCGAGATCGGCGAACTCAAGCGGCAGGCCCTGGAGGACCAGGAGCGCGCCGAGGCCGCCCTCGGCCGTGCCCAGGCCGAGATCGAACGGCTCCGCGCCGAGGCCCTCGCCGAGGCGGAGCGCGCCCGGCAGGAGGCCGCCGACCAGCTGGCCGCCGCCCGCGACGCCGCCGAGCGCCTGCAGGCCGAGGCCGCGGCCGCGGCCTCGCAGCGGGTCGCCGACGGCGAGGCCGCCAGCGAGCAGCGCTCGCTCACCGCCAAGGCCGAGATCGCCAAGATGGTGGCGGCCGCCACCAAGGAGGCCGACCTCATCAAGGCCGCCGCCGCGACCGCCCAGGCCGAGGCCGACGCCGCCAAGGCGGCCGCCGCCGAGGAGAGCGAGCGGCTGCGCGCCACCGCCGAGTCCGTCGCCGCCGAGCTGAAGGCCGAGGCCGAGGCCGCCATCGCCGACCTGCGGGCCGAGGCCGAGGGCGAGGTCGCCGCACTCCGCGCCGAGGCCGAGGCCGCCGCCCAGACGCTGCGCGTCGAGGCCGAGGAGCGCGGCCGCACCGACGGCGCGAAGGACGCCGCCGTCCACCTCGCCAAGGCCGCCCGCCGGGCCGAGGAGGTGCTCGCCCGGGCCACCCGGGACGCCGACACCACCCGCGAGGAGGCCGCCGCCGAGGCCGAGCGGCTGCGCACCGAGGCCGCCGCGGAGGCCGAGCGGCTGCGCGCCGAGGCGATGGCCTCGGTCGAGGAGGCCCAGAACGCCGCCCTCGACGACGCCGCCTCCATCCGCGAGCAGATGGAGCGGATGCACGAGGAGGCCGCCCGGCTGCGCGCCGAGGCGGAGGAGCTGCGCGCCCAGGCCGCGGCCGAGGCCGACCGGGTGCGCAGCGACGCCCGCCGCCAGGCGGTCGTGCAGATAGAGGAGTCGGCCAAGAGCGCCGAGGAACTGCTCACCCGCGCCAAGAAGGACGCGGACGAGCTGCGGGCCAGCGCCGCCAACGACACCGAGCGGCTGCGCGCCGAGGCCAAGGACCAGGCGCTCGCCACCCAGGGCCGCGCCGAGCAGACCCTCGCCCGCGCCCGGACGGAGGCCGAGAAGCTCCTCGACGCCGCCGACCAGCAGGCCCAGGACGCGCTTGCCGCCGCCCGGGCCACCGCGGCCGACCACCGCACCACCGCCGAGCGGGAGACCGCCGAGCTGCGCCGCGAGGCCGCCGAGGACGTCCGCCGGATGCGTGCCGACGCCGAGGAGGCCGCGCAGGCCCGGCAGGCCGAGGCCGAGGAGGCCGCCGGGGCGGTCCGCGCCGAAGCCGCCGCCGACGCCGAGCGCGAGCGGGCGGAGGCCACCGCCGACGCCGAACGGCTGCGCGCCGAAGCCGCCGCCGACGCCGAGCGCGAGCGGTCCGAGGCCGCCGCGGAGGCGGAGTCCGTCCGCGCCGGGGCCGAGGCCGCCGCCGAGGCGCTGCGCGAGGAGAGCCGCCGCGAGCGGGAGGCCGCCTCCGACGGCCTGCGCCGCGAGCAGCAGGAGACCGCCGAGCAGCTGGCCGCCGCCCGTGCCTCCCGGGAGGCCGCCGAGCGCGAGGCCGCCGAACTCACCATCCGTACCGCGGCCGAGACGGCCGCCGTACGGGAGGCCGCCGAGGCCGAGGCCCGGCAGCTGCGCACCGAGGCCGCGGAGGCCCTCGCCGCCGCCCGCGAGCAGGCCGACACGCTGGCCGCGGACGCCGCCGAGCAGTTGGAGAAGGCCCGTACCGAGGCCGAGGAGACGCTCCGCAGGGCCCGCGACGAGGCCGGTGCGCTGACCGCGGGTGCCGAGGAGGAGGCCGCGGCCGTCCGCCAGTCGGTGGCCGGCCTGCACGAGGCCGCGTCGAAGCAGATCGCCGAGCTGAAGGCCGCCGCCGAGCGCGACGCCGCCGAGGTCCGCGAGCTCGCCGACCGGGAGACCGCGGAACTGCGCGAGCGGATCGCCGCCGAGGTCGCCGCCGAGCGGGAGGCCGTCGCCGCGGAGATCGAGCGGCAGCGGGCCGAGGCCGCCGCGTTCGACACCGCCCTGCGCCAGGAGGCGGAGACCGAGCGGGCCGCCGCGAAGGAGTTCGCCGAGCAGCACCGTGCCGAGGCCGAGGCCGAGGTGCGCCGCATCCTCGCCGACGCCGAGGAGCGGGCCGGTGCCGCGGTCGCGGAGGCCGAGGAGTTCTCCGCGGCGCTGCGCACCGAGGCGGAGGAGTACGCCCTCGCCACCCGGAAGCTCGCGGACGACTACGACGCGTCCACCCGCAGCCGGGCCGACGCCTACGACATCGAACTCCGCGAGGCCGCCGAGCACTTCGACCGCGCCACCCGCGAGCAGGCCACCTCCGTGCTGGAGAAGGCCTTCACCGACGCCGAGCAGCTCGGCGAGGAGGCGCAGACCACCGCACTGGCGACCACCGCGGCCGCCGAGGAGCAGGCCGACGCGATGGTGGCCGCGGCCCGCAAGGAGGCCGAGCGGCTGATCGCGGCCGGCGAGGCCGCGGGCCAGGCCGAGGTCGAGAAGGCCCGGTCGGACGCGGACGCGCTGCTCTCCGAGGCCCGCCGGGACTCCACGGCGATCCGTGACCGTGCCCAGGAGCTGCGCGAGCGCACCGACGCCGAGATCGAGGCGCTGCACGAGCGGGCCCGCAAGGAGAACGCGCAGGCCATGAAGTCGGCCGGCGAGCGGGTGGACGCCCTGGTGACGGCCGCCCAGGAGCAGCTGACCGAGGCCGAGGACCAGGCGGTGGCCACCGTCGCGGAGGCGGAGGAGCGGGCGGCGAAGCTGGTCGCGGCCGCCGAGGAGCGGGCGTCCGAGCTCACCTCGGAGGCGTCCGCGGAGGCCAGCAAGGTCCGGATCGCGGCCGTCCGCAAGGCCGAGGGCCTGCTCAAGGGCGCCGAGCAGAAGCTCGCCGACTCCACCGACCGCGCCGAGCGGCTGATCGAGAAGGCCGAGGCCAAGCTCGCCTCCACCGAGGAGGAGGCCGACCGCAAGCTGGAGGAGGCCTCCGCCGAGGCCGAGAAGCGGCTGGCGAAGGCCGACGAGTCGGCGTCGGAGCAGCTGCGGCTGGCCGAGGAGGAGGCCGAGCGGGTGCTCGCCGAGGCCCGGGCCGAGGCCAAACGGATCACCGACGAGGGCCGTCGGGAGCTGGACGAGCTGGTGCGCCGGCGCAAGGACATCAACACCGAGATCTCCAGGGTGCAGGACGTCCTCTCCGCGCTGGAGGCCTTCGAGGCGCCGTCGCCGGTGCAGCAGGCCAACGGGGGAAGCAGTGCCAAGAAGGACGGGCCCCGCGCCGGAGCCGGTGTGGGCGCCCAGCGGTCCGCGGGCAGCCGCCCCGGGAACCCGCCACCCGATTGAGCGGACATTGTCCGCGAAGCATCGGCATTTCGCCGATGACACACCGATAACGTGTCAGGATTCCCTCAACCATCTCAGCGGTCTGACGACAGGAAGCCCAACATCCCATGAGCGACAGTCACTCCCCCCACGGCTTCGACCTGGTGCGCCGTGGGTACGAGCGCGCCCAGGTCGACGAGCGGATCACCAAGCTGGTGGCCGACCGTGACAGCGCGCTGGCCCGCATCGGTGCGCTGGAGAAGCGCATCGAGGAGCTGCACCTGGAGACCCAGACCGCGCAGGCGGCGGTGACCGAGGCGGAGCCCTCGTACGCCGGCCTCGGCGCCCGGGTTGAGAAGATCCTCCGTCTCGCCGAGGAGGAGGCGAAGGACCTGCGCGACGAGGCGCACCGCGCCGCGGAGCAGCACCGCGAGCTGGCCGAGGCCGCCGCCCAGCAGGTCCGCACCGAGGCGGAGAACTACGCCAAGGACCGCAAGGCGAAGGCCGAGGACGAGGGCCTGCGGATCGTCGACAAGGCGAAGAGCGACGCGGCGCAGCTGCGGGCCGAGGCCAACAAGGACGCGCAGAACAAGCGCGAGGAGGCGGACGCCCTCTTCGAGGAGACCCGCACCAAGGCCGCGCAGGCCGCCCTGGAGTTCGAGACCAACCTGGCCAAGCGCCGCGAGCAGTCCGAGCGCGACCTGGCGGCCCGTCAGGCCAAGGCGGAGAAGCGCCTCGCCGAGATCGAGCACCGCGCCGAGCAGCTCCGCCTGGAGGCGGAGAAGCTGCGCACCGACGCCGAGCGCCGGGCCCGCCAGACGGTGGAGACCGCGCAGCGCCAGGCCGAGGACATCGTGGCCGACGCCAACGCCAAGGCCGACCGCGTCCGCAGCGAGTCCGAGCGCGAGCTGGCGGCGCTGACCAACCGCCGCGACTCGATCAACGCGCAGCTGACCAACGTGCGCGAGATGCTCGCCACGCTGACGGGTGCGGCCGTGGCCGCGGCCGGCTCACCGTCCGACGACATGGGCCTGCCCGTCCAGCAGTCGCGCTGACGCACGTGCCGTGAGCCGGCCCCCGCCCCACCGGGCGGGGGCCGGCTCGCTGTTCACCGGCCGGTCGACGGACCGTCAGTCCGAATCCGAGCGCCCGTCGCCGCGGCCGCGGGAGGCTGATCGGCCATGCGACTCACCCGTACCGCCGTGCTCGCGGCGGCCGCCCTGGCCCTCACCGCCCCCGTCTGTGCCACCGCCACCGCGGCGGAGCCGCCCGTGCCGCGGCACGACGGCACCTGGACGTACCGCTCCCCCGCCCCGATCGGCGGCGGGTTCGCACTCGGCGGCTTCAGCGACCTCTTCCCCGCCGACTCCTCGGGCCGCGAGTTCTGGACGGTCACCGACCGCGGCCCGAACGCGGACGCCCCGGCGGACACCGACAAGATCTTCCTGAAGCCGGACTTCACCCCGCAGGTCCTGCGCATCCGCCTCGCCCGCGACGGCGGCATCGAGGTCCTGCGCCGCATCCCGCTGCGCGTGCCGCACGGGCGGACCGACCCGGTCACCGGCACCCGTTTCCTGACCGGCCTGCCGCCCGCCGCGCTGACCGCCGAGCGCCCGGTGGACATCGCCGGCAAGGTGCTGCCGAACGACCCGTACGGGCTCGACAGCGAGGGCTTGGTGCGGCTGCCGGACGGCTCGTTCTGGATCAGCAGCGAGTACGGCTCCAGCCTGCTGCACTTCTCCGCGCGGGGCGTGCTGGACACCGTCCTGGTGCCGGCCGGTTCGGCGTACACGGCGCCCGGGGTGCGGGTGCTGCCGATCCTGCCCGCCGTGGAGGCCAAGCAGAAGAACAACAAGGGCCTGGAGGGCCTGACCGTCTCCGCCGACGGCCGCACGCTGTACGCGGCGCAGCAGACGCAGCTGTCCAACCCGGACTCCAAGGCGGCGAAGAAGTCACTGGTGCAGCGGGTGTTCCGGATCGACGTCTCGCGGACCCCGCGGGTGACCGGCGAGTTCGCCTACGCCCGGGAGGCGGACAGTGCGACCGACGGCGGCTGGTCGACCTCGGCGATCGCCTGGCTGGGCCCGGACCGGCTGCTGGTGGAGGAGCGGGACGCGGTGCGGCCGACCGTCCACACCCGGCTGTTCGAGGTGGACTTCCGTTCGGCGACCGACCTGCACGGCACCCGCTGGGACGACCCGGCGACCGTGCCGGCGCTGGAGCTCGACCCGTCGGCGGTGGTGCTGGGGACCAAGCGGCTGGTGTTCGACGCGGCGGCGGCGGGCCTGGCCAACGGCAAGATCGAGGGCATCGCGGTGCGGCCGGCGCAGCGCGGTGCGGTGGAGCTGTTCCTGGTCGGGGACAACGACTTCGGCGTGGAGGCGGTGAAGGACGGCGCGGTGGTGCCGAACAACGCACCGGGCCGGGTCGACCGCTACACCCTGCCGGCGGGCTCGGTCTCGCTGTCCCGCCGCTGAGCCTCGGCGGACCCCGGGCGGGTCGTCAAGGGCGATCGGGAACCGGATGAGGGGCGCGGGGAACTGTGCGAGGCGGGAGGCGCTGCGCCGTCCCTCCCGATTCGCGCGGTTCCCCGCGCCCCCGTGGGGCCGACCCCGCGCGGCTCAGCGGACGCGCTTGAGCAGGTCGCGGACGGCCGCGTTGAAGGTCTCCGGCGCCTCCAGCGAACTGAGGTGGCCGACTGCGGGGATGACGGTGAGTTCGGCGTCCGGCAGGGCCTCGGCCATCAGCCGGGCCTCGCTGAGCGGGGTGACGGCGTCCGCCTCGCCGACGATGACGGCGGCCGGGACGGTGACCTTGCGCAGCGCGTCCAGGGAGTCGCCGCGGGCGGCCATCGCGCGCTGGGCCCAGGCGACGGCGTGCGGCGGGGCCTCGGCGATCATCGCGCGGACGTGGGCGACCAGCGACGGGTCGGTGGCGGGCCCGAGCAGGCCGTCCTCGATCTTCTCGTCGGCGAGGATCTGCACGCTGGCCCGGGCCTCGACGGCGCGGGCGATCCGCTCGCGGTTGGCGCGGGCCTGCTCGGTGTCGGGGGTGGCCTTGGTGTCGGCGAGCACCAGGCCGGCGAGCCGGTCGCGGTGGCGGCGGGCGAAGGCCATCGCCGTGTAGCCGCCCATGGAGAGGCCGCCGACCACGGCCTTCTCCAGCCCGGCGGCGTCCAGCAGCCGGGCGACGTCGTCGGCGACCGCGTCGAGCGAGGGCTCGTCCTCGCCGAGCGGGGCGGCGCCGAAGCCGCGCTGGTCGGGGACGATCACCCGGGCGGACTCGCCGGCCGGGCCGGGCAGCCGCTCCAGCTGGCAGGCCCACATCCGGGCGGAGAGCGGGAAGGCGTGCAGCAGGACGATCGGGGTCCCGGTGCCGTTCTCTTGCGCGGCCGGCGCGCTGGGGAGGCTCATGCAGCCACCGTATTGCGGCTCGCCGAGGGGGCGCAGCCACCGCAGCCGTATGTCCTTTTTGTCATAGCCTGGCGAGGACTGAGGGAGCGGGAATGATCGAGCTGCACGATCTGACGAAACGCTACGGCGACACCTTGGCCGTGGACGGACTGAGCTTCCAGGTCCCGCGGGGCGTGGTCACCGGCTTCCTCGGGCCGAACGGCGCCGGCAAGTCCACGACGATGCGGATGATCCTCGACCTCGACCGCCCGACGGCCGGCCGGGTCACCCTGGACGGCCGGCGGTACGGGCAGCTCTCCGAACCGCTCACCTACATCGGCGCACTGCTGGAGGCGAAGGCCGTCCACCCGGGCCGCACCGCCCGCGACCACCTGCTGTGGATGGCCCAGAGCAACCGGCTGCCCCGGCACCGGGTGGACGAGGTGCTCGAACTGGTGGGTCTGAGCGCGGTGGCCCGCAAGCGGGCCCGCGGGTTCTCGCTGGGCATGAGCCAGCGCCTGGGGATCGCCTCGGCGCTGCTGGGCGACCCGGAGATCCTGATGTTCGACGAGCCGGTGAACGGGCTCGACCCGGAGGGCATCGTCTGGATCCGCACCCTGATGAAGGGCATGGCGGCGGAGGGCCGCACGGTGTTCGTCTCCTCCCACCTGATGAGCGAGATGGCGCTGACCGCCGACCACCTGGTGGTGATCGGCCGCGGGCGGCTGCTCGCGGACCTGCCGATGGCCGACTTCATCAAGCAGAACTC
The DNA here is from genome assembly GCF_040680995.1 of Kitasatospora sp. NPDC051914. NCBI lineage: Bacteria > Bacillati > Actinomycetota > Actinomycetes > Kitasatosporales > Streptomycetaceae > Kitasatospora > Kitasatospora sp. NPDC051914. The sequence goes on along the minus strand of NZ_JBFAXX010000045.1, from coordinate 44,923 downwards.
CCGCTCGGCGGTGCGGGTGCGCACCCCGCAGCCGGAGACGCTGCTGGACGCGCTGCACCGGGCGGGCGTCGGCGCCGAGCCCGGTCCGGACGGCTCGTGGGAGGTCCCCGACGGCGACCTCGCCTTCCTCGGCGAACTCGCCGCCGAGCACCGGATCACCCTGCACGAGCTGAGTCCGCAACAGGCCTCCCTGGAGGAGGCGTTCATGCAGATGACCGCGGAGTCGGTGGAGTACCGGATCGGCTCGGGCGAGGGCGGGCAGGACCGCCCCGCGGTCGGCCCGGCGGGCACGGCACGGACCGGCCCTGCACAGGCCGCACCGGCAGGGGCCTGGGGCTCCGACTGGCAGGCCCGCAAGCAGAAGGAGAACTGAGATGGCCGCCTTCCCCGCGATCCTGCAGTCGGAGTGGACGAAGCTGCGCAGCGTCCGCTCCACGCTGTGGACGCTCGGCCTGGCCTTCGTGGTGACCCTCGGCCTCGGTGCGCTGATCAGCGTCCTCGCCAACAACAACTTCGAGGACTTCGCGCCCGAGGGCTCGCCGTTCGACGCCACCGGGACGTCCTTCGCGGGGATCATCCTGGGCGAGATCGCCATGGTGGTGTTCGGGGTGCTGGCGATCGGCAACGAGTACAGCAGCGGCATGATCCGGGTGTCGCTGGCGGCCGTGCCGCAGCGGGCCACCCTGCTGGCCGGGAAGTTCGCGGTGATCGGCGCGGTGGCGTTCGCGGTGGCGCTGGTGACCGTCTTCGTCACCTTCTTCACCGGCCAGGCGCTGCTCGGCGTCCACAGCACCTCGCTGGGCGAACCGCACGTGCTGCGGGCGGTGTTCGGGGCGGCCGGCTACCTGACGATGATCTGCCTGTTCTCGGCCGGGGTCACCGCGATGCTGCACAACCAGACGCTGGCGCTCGGCGTCCTGGTGCCGTTCTTCTTCCTGCTGTCGCCGATCCTGAGCGCCGTACCCAAGGTGAAGACGGTGGCGCACTACTTCCCGGACTACGCGGGCCAGCGGATGCTGCTGGTCTACCAGGAGTCCGGGCAGCCGTACGGGCCGGGGCAGGGCTTCCTGATCTGCCTCGTCTGGACGCTGGCCGCACTGGGCGGCGGCGTCCTCGTGCTGCGCAGCCGGGACGCCTGAGGGAGCCCCCGGGCGGCGGTCAGTGCCGGGGGGCGTTGCGGGCGCGCTGGATGCCGGCGCCGCGGCGCTCCCTGGCCCCCCAGCAGGCGCGGTGCCAGTGCCGCCGGTCCTCGACCCCCTGGCCGTAGTCGGGCCAGGCAACCACGTGGCCGACCCCGGGCGGGATCTCCTGGTCGCACCCGGGGCAGCGGTAGAACCGGCCGGGGGCGCCGGCGACCGTCTGCACGACCCAGTCCTCGCCGCGGTAGCTCTCGGTGCGGCGCAGCCCTCCGAACGGGGCCGCCGGAGCGTCCTCGCGGTCGGTGGAGCTCTTCACACGATTGCGACGCGGGGACACGCCGAACCACCTCTCGACAGGGCACGGGGACCCCTCCAGGGTACGGGCCGACGCGTCGCCGAATGTGCCCGTATCACGAGATCGACAGGCTCTCTGGTGTTTTGGGTGAGATACACCCGATCTCCTGGGAAATTGGTGAAACCGCGTGCCTTTGGCACATGACATCGGCTACTCACGAGGTGAGACAGCGGGGTTCGTAGTCCCTGCGGACCCCCGAGGAGGCACCCGATGACCGAGACCAGCCGACGGCCCGACACCGACACGCCCCTGGGAGCGGGCGGCGCACCCGAACCGGGCACCGCCCTGCTCCCCCGCCCGGCGGCGACCGACCGGATCGCGGTCGGCGCGTTCCTGCTCTCCGCCCAGTTCCCGGGGCAGGGCCACGCCGAGGTGCTGACGCGCACGGTGGACGCGTCCGTCGCCGCGGAGCGGGCCGGGCTGGAGGCGGTCTGGCTCGCGGAGCACCACTTCGTGCCGTACGGCATCTGCCCGGACGCCGCGACGCTGGCCGCGCTGCTGCTCGGGCGCACCCGCCGGATCGGCGTCGGCACGGCGGTCAGCGTGCTCTCCACGGCCCACCCGGTGGCCCTCGGCGAGCGGGCGGCGCTGCTGCACCTGACCTCGGGCGGGCGGTTCACGCTGGGCGTGGGCCGCGGCGGCCCGTGGATCGACCTGGACGTCTTCGGCACCGGTCTGGAGGCCTTCGAGTCCGGCTTCCCGGAGCGCCTCGACCTGCTGCTGCGCTGGCTGAACGGCACCCGGGTCGGCGCCGACGGGCCGCAGTTCTCCTTCCCCGAGGTCGCCGTGGTGCCGCGGGCCGGCGAGCCCGCCCGTCCGGGCCTCGCCGACTGGCTCGGCCTCGGCCGCCCGGGGCCCGACGCCGACCCGCTGCGGAACTTCCCCCGGCAGCGCCAGGAGCTCGGCGAGCAGCCGCAGTCCGGCCCGCCGGTGGTCGTCGCCTGCACCTCGCCGACGGGGGTGCGGACGGCCGCCGAGCGCGGCCTGCCGATGCTGCTCGGCATGCACTCCGGCGACGAGGACAAGCAGCAGATGCTGGCCGCCTACCGGGAGGCCTGGAGAGCCTGCGGGCGCGGCGAGGAGCAGCTGGCCCGGGTGGAGCGGGAGCACGTGGCGGCGGGCGTCGTCCAGGTCGGGGACCGCACCACGGCGGCCCGGGCGAGCCTGCTGCGGGCGATGCCGGGCTGGTTCGAGTACGGGCTCGGGGCGCACCGCACCGTCGACGGCCGGGAGCGCCGGATGCGCGACCCGCGCGCCTACACCGAGCTGCTGTGCGACCTGCACGCCGTGGGCACGCCTCGGCTCTGCGCCGACCGGCTGCTGGCCACCGCCGAGCGCACCGGCATCCGCCGCTTCGCGCTGCTCGCCGAGGGCTCCGGCGACCGCGAGGCCACCCTGCACAACATCGAGCGCCTCGGCGCGGAGGTCCTCCCGGAGCTGGAGTAGGACGCGCCGCGGGGCCGGCCAGGGGCGCTCCCCGGCCGGCCCCGCGGGCGGCGTCAGCAGTCGCGCAGTTCCGGCGACTGGTTGAGCAGCTGGGCCCGCACGGACGTGAAGCGCCGGTAGCGCTCCTCGTTCGCCGCGGACGGGGCGAAGACCGCCACCCGGTGGCAGTTCTGGAACGCCAACTGCACGCCGAAGTGCCGCTGGAGGGCTCCCCGGATCGCGTCGCTGGCCATCGCGCGCAGCAGCTGGCCGCGGGCCTGCTCGCTGGGCGGCGGGACGTGGTTGTCGGCGAAGTCGGTGCCGTCGACCTTCGTCTGGGCGACCAGCGAGCTGATCAGCTCCCAGGCGTACGGGAGGGAGGTACGGACGCAGTCGACGAACTCCCTCTCGTCGACCTCGCCTCTCTCGGCCTTCTCGAGCAGGGCCGGTGAGACGTCGAGCGACATTGGGTTCTCCTCTCGCGGTCCACCGCGGCGCGGCCCGCCGGGGTGGTCTTGCGGTCGTGCTCGGTCGGTGCAGTCGTGCTCGGTTCGTGCGCGCGGACGGACCGCCCCGCCGCCGGTCTGACGGCCGGTCGGCGCGACGGTCGGTCGAGCCGCCCCCGAGAGGCCCGGAACGGGCGCCGCGGGAGCGTGGGTGACGGTGGACGGGGTGGCACCCGGGCGCACGACCGGCGCGCGGGCGTGCGCCGGCGCGTCAGCGTCCGGTCGCGCAGGGCGACGGACGCTCACACCAGGGTGACAGGCGATTGCTCAGTGCGACTGCGGATTGCGTCGAATACCATCGGAATCGGTGCCGCAGTAGCCAGATTGGCCGGATCGTGTCGGACCGTTCATCGCGAAGTCTCCGTCCCCGTGGGGCGGCGACCGACCGGCGGCGCCGGGCGGAGGCCGCGTGCACGGCGTGTGACCGTGCGGACACCATGGTTCGCCGAATCCGCGATTCCTTCACCCGCCCCCGCGGAATCGCATCAACTGGCCCCAGTGGGCTAGCGTGGTCGACCGTGCGTCTCGTAATTGCCCGCTGCTCCGTCGACTATGCCGGACGGCTCTCCGCCCACCTCCCGTCCGCCACCCGTCTCATCCTGGTGAAGGCCGACGGGAGCGTCAGCATCCACGCCGACGACCGCGCCTACAAGCCGCTCAACTGGATGTCGCCGCCCTGCACGCTCAAGGAGGCCGACGGCACCTGGACGGTCGTCAACAAGGCCGGCGAGAAGCTGATCATCTCCCTGGAGGAGGTGCTGCACGACTCCTCGCACGACCTCGGCGTCGACCCCGGTCTGGTCAAGGACGGCGTCGAGGCGCACCTCCAGGAGCTCCTCGCCGACCGCATGGAGGTGCTCGGCAGCGGCTGGTCGCTGATCCGCCGCGAGTACCCGACCGCGATCGGCCCGGTCGACATCCTCTGCCGTGACTCGGACGGCGCCACGGTCGCCGTCGAGATCAAGCGGCGCGGCGAGATCGACGGCGTCGAGCAGCTCACCCGCTACCTCGAACTCCTCAACCGGGACCCGCTACTGGCCCCGGTCAAGGGCGTCTTCGCCGCCCAGGAGATCAAGCCGCAGGCCCGCGTGCTCGCCACCGACCGCGGCATCGGCTGCGTGGTGCTCGACTACGACGAGCTCCGCGGCATCGACGACGACAAGCTCAAGCTCTTCTAGGCCCGCCGAACGCGGTCGGGCACCCCTCGGGATCGCGAGGGGTGCCCGACCCGTCCTACGGACCCGACGGGGACACGCTGCCCGACGGGCTGGCGCTCGACGAACCGGTCGGAGACGGGCTCGTGGACGCGCTGGGGCTCGGCTTCGGCGAGGTCGGCGCGGCCGTGGTGCCGGTCGGGGTCGACGGGTGGGTGGGCTGGCCCGGGGTCGCGGTACCGGACTTGGTCGAGGTCGGCTTCCTGCTGCCGCTCGCGCTCGCCGAGGCACTCGCCGAGTCGGAGGCCGAGGCCGAGGGGCTGTCGGACGGGCTCCCGCCGGGTGCGGGCGCGGTGGCGCTGCCGCTGTTGAACGGGATGTCGGCGCCGGAGGAACCGTCGTCGACCGAGGTGCCGGGCAGCGTCCGGCCCGGATCCGCGGAGTCGTCCCCGCCCGTGCCGAGCCCGACCGCGGCGCCGATCACGCCCAGGGCGACCACCGCGGCCGCCGCGGCGACCACCGCACGCCGGGCCTCGCCGGCCCGCGCGGAGCCGGCCAGCCGCCAAGGCGCCCGCGCGATGGCCCGGATGACGGGCCGTCGGCCCACCGGCGCGAGTTCCTGCCCGCCCGCCGGCAGTTGCCGGGCCTCGGACTTGAGCAGGTCGAGCATCCGCCGTCCGGCCGCTCCCGTCCGCGGGTCGCCGAACGCGGCCCGCAGTGCGACCGCCGACTCCAGCTCCGCCAGCGCCCGCTGGTCGGCGCGGGTGCACAGCGCCAGCACCCCGAGCTCGTGGTGGAACCACGCCTCCTCCGCGGTGGCGCGCAGTGCCCTGGCGGCCTCCAGGCCGAGCTTGAGGACGCGTTCCCACGCCCCCCAGCGCAGCGACAGGGCCAGTGCCGGGGCGGCGGCCCTGGCCAGCCGCAGCACGGCCTCCGGGCGGTCCGCGGCGCGGTCGGCCAGCAGGACGCCGACGACGACCTCGGCCTCGGCGGCGATCTGTTCGGTGGTGACCGAGCCGTGCCCGACCCACCAGGAGAAGTGCTCGGCGGCGCCGTACGCGACTGTGCCCGGCTCGAAGCGGCCGGCGAGGAGTTCCTCGACGCCGGTGGTGAGCCGGTGGTGGCCGCCGACCGAGACGGCGAGTCCGGCGTCGACGAGTTCGCGCAGGGCGCTCTCGCCGAGGCCGACGTCGATCAGGGCGGGCAGGTGCGGGGCGGTGGGGCACTCGCCGCCGAGCGCGAGCGACAGCCGCAGGACGGCCTGCGCGGGCTCGCTGAGCCCCTCGGCGAGCCGGACGGCCGGCGCCGCGCTCTCCGCGACGGTCGGCAGCGGCACGGTGCGCCGCAGTTCGCCCTCGAGGACCGCCGGGTCGTCCGGCTCCTCGATCTCCTTGACCAGGCCGAAGACGTGGTTGCGGTCCTCCTGGGCGGCGACCAGGGTGTCCACCGCGAGGTCGCGCTGGCGCAGCAGGGCGGCGGCCTGGACGAAGCGCAGCGGCAGGCCCTCGGACTCGAACCAGAGGTCGACGGCCCAGGCCCGTTCGGCCTCGTCGAGCTGACGGCCCGCCAGGCGGCCTGTGAGGGCGAGGCAGGCGGACTTGGCGAGGCCGGCCACCGGGTGGTCCTCCAGCCGGGTGCCGGGCGGCAGCAGCGGGCTGCCGGGGGGCACGGTCACCAGGAAGGCGCAGTCCGGTGCGGCGTCGAGGAGGTCGTTCAGCTCGTCGGTGTCGACGTCGAGGTCGTCGATGACGACGACGGCGCCGACCTGGGCTAGCAGGGCGGCCGCGGTGCGGCTGTCCGGCCGGTAGTCGGGCGCGTGGTGGGTGGCGGCGAAGAGGTCCTGCAGGATGTCGGCGCCGGTGCGGCGGTGGCCGCTGAGCCGGACGACGCCGTCGGGGGCGATGCCGTCCGCGGCGTCGGCGACGGCGGCGAGCAGGGTGCTGCGGCCGGAGCCGGACTGGCCGACGAGCCGGACGGAGCGGCCCTCGGAGAGCATCGCGACGAGTCGCCGGATGTCGTCCTCGCGGTCCAGCAGCGGGAGGTCGGCGGGGGCGCTGCCGAGGGCGAGCGGGCCGACGGCGGGGCTGGGGCCGAGTTCGGGGCGGCCCTGGGGGCGGTCGAGGGCGCGGCGGGGTTCCGGCCGCCAGCCCTCGGGGCACGGGCGCGCCTCGGAGCCGTCAGGGCCCCCGACGGCCAGCAGCAGGTCTCCGGAGACGACCTCGCCGGTGCGGGGGCGCACGCCTTCCTGCCCGAATTCACCGGTCGGCTGTCCCACGTTCCTGCTCCGCCCCATGGTGGGCCGCCGGGATCGGTGCCCGGCGGCGCGTCGGACGGCCGCCCTGCGGGCCGTTGGCCCGCGCAGCCGTGCTTGTGAGCGCAGACTTTTCCACACTCGCCGCGCGCAGCACAGACCGGTACCCCGAAGTAGCTTCCGGGGGCGGGCGGGGTCAGGCGGTGGGCAGGGCCAGCGGGCCGGCCGGCAGGGTGCCGAGGGCGGGCAGGCTGGTGCCGTAGGCGTCCGGGACGGTGCCCTCGACGGCGAGGATGCGGTGCAGGCGGGTGGCGACCAGCAGGCGCTGCAGCTGGGCGGGGACGTGCCGCAGGACGAGGCGGCGGCCGATCCGGCCGGCCCGCCGGTGGGTGCCCATGATGACGCCGAGGCCGGTGGCGTCCCAGAACTCCAGGCGGCCGAGGTCGAGCACCAGGTCGCCCTTGCCGCCGTCGACGGCGGCGTGCAGGACGGCCCGCGCGTCGGCGGCGCTGCGCACGTCGAGCCGGCCCTCGATGGCCAGGCCGCTGTGGTCGCCGGTGATGCGCACGCTCTCCTCCTCCGCTCGCCGTTCGGGTGTTCCGGGGCCCGGGCCGGGCGGGCGTCGTGTCGTGGACGCCGCGCGCCGGGGGCCGCGCCGGTCTCCCCCTCGTCTGACGGTCAACCAACTCCGCAGGTTGCTCCCCTTCGGCGGAGTCCGGGCCAACTTCACCCGTCCGAGGGAATATACGCAGGAACTCCCCATACCTACGCTCGATTACCGCCCAAATCACCCGTCTGCGGCAGCATCGTGAGCAAACTCACCCGCGCGGGTGCGCCGTTGTGAGGGCCGGGTCACACGGTGGGCCGCACGCTCTCGGGGTCGTGCGGCGCACCGGTGTCCGCGGGCGGTTGCGGTCAGCCCTCGTACGGGTAGAAGCCGCGGCCGCTCTTGCGGCCGAGGTCGCCGGCGGTGACCATGCGGGCCATGATCTCCGGGGCGGCGAACTTCTCGTCCTGGGTCTCCGCGTAGATGTTGCGGGCGGCGTGCAGCAGGATGTCGACGCCGGTGAGGTCGGCGGTCTGCAGCGGGCCCATCGGGTGGCCGAAGCCGAGGCGGCAGGCGGTGTCGATGTCCTCGGCGGTGGCGACGCCCGACTCGTAGAGCTTGGCGGCTTCGACGACCAGGGCGGTGATCAGGCGGGTGGTGATGAAGCCGGCCACGTCGCGGTTGACGACCACGACCTCCTTGCCGACGCCCTCGGCGTAGGCACGGGCGGCGGCCAGCGTCTCGTCGCTGGTCTTGTAGCCGCGCACCAGCTCCACCAGGCGCATCAGCGGCACCGGGGAGAAGAAGTGCACGCCGACGACGCTCTCCGGGCGGGAGGTGGCGGCGGCGATCCGGGTGATCGGGATGGCGGAGGTGTTGGAGGCGAGCACCGCGCCGTCCTTGGCGATCTTGTCGAGCTCGCGGAAGACGCCCTCCTTGACCTCGAGCTTCTCGAAGACCGCCTCGACCACGATGTCCGCGTCGCCGACCGCGCCGAGGTCGGTGGTGGTGGTGATCCGGCCGAGCGCCGCCTCCGCCTCCTCGGCGGTCATCCGGCCCTTGGCGGTGAACTTCTCGTACGAGGCCCGGATGCCGTCGAGGCCGCGCTGCAGCGCCGCCTCGGTGACGTCCCGCAGCACCACCGGGTGCCCGGCCTGCGCCGAGACCTGGGCGATACCGGCGCCCATCAGGCCCGCGCCGATCACGGCGATCCGCTGGGTGGGTGCGTTGCTCATGGCTTGGTCTCCCGAGTGCTGGTCCCGCCCCGGCAACCGGGGCCCGGGCGTCTGGCTGAGGGCGGCCCGGGGCAGGATCACCCCCCGGAGCCGCGCCGCTCACGGCCCGGACTCTAATGCCCTCGGGCCCTCCGTGGTGAGAATGTGAAGTGTGATCTGTACCCGACGGCGGAGGGGTTTGGCCCAATGACCGCGGTGCACCCGCTGCTGGCCCTCCTGATCGGCCTGGGGCTGACCGGAGTGCTGGTGCTGCTGCTGCGCTGGACGTACGGGCGCGGCCATTCGCTGGTGGCCCGCCGCCCGCACACCGGCAACCCGGACGAGTACGGGCTGCTGGTGAGCGTCGCGGCCCCGGCGGACGCCTCCGAGGCGCGGCGGATGTCCGCGCTGCTGACCGCCGAGGGCGTGCGGCACACCCTGGTGGAGACGAGCGCCGGGCCGCGGCTGATGGTGTGGCCGGACGACTCCGCGAAGGCCCGCGCGGCGCTGGACCGCCGCTGACGCGCCGTCACGACGCCCGCGCACGGCGGCAACGGGCCCGTGGCGGGCTCCGGCGGGCCGTGCACGGCCGCGGATCAGCCGGCGGGCAGGATGCCGAGCTCCTGGGCCAGAACGGCCGCCTGGACCCGGCTGCGCAGCGCGAGCTTGGCGAGGATCCGGCTGACGTGCGTCTTGGTGGTGCCCTCGGCCATGCCGAGCCGTTCGGCGATCTGGGCGTTGGAGAGCCCGGCGCCGAGGCAGGCCAGCACCTCGCGCTCGCGGGCGGTGAGCCCGTCGACGGCCGCCCTGGCCTCCGCCGTGGCGGAGCGGGCGGGCCGGGCGAAGGCGGAGATCAGCCGCCGGGTGACGGACGGGGCGAGCATGCCGTCGCCACGGGCCACCGTGCGGATGCCGTCGATCAGGCCCTCGGCGTCGACGTCCTTGAGCAGGAAGCCGGCCGCGCCGGCGCGCAGCGCGCCGTAGACGTAGTCGTCGAGGTCGAAGGTGGTGAGCACCAGTACGTGGGCTGCGTCGGCGGCGACCACCCGCCGGGTGGCCTCCACGCCGTCCAGCCGGGGCATCTGAATGTCCATCAGGACGACGTCGGGCCTGAGTTCCAGGGCGAGGCGGACGGCCTCCTCGCCGTCCGCGGCCTCGCCGGCCACCTCGATGCCCGGCTCCGCGCGCAGGATCATCACCAGGGCGGCCCGTACCGCCGCCTGGTCCTCCGCGACCAGTACCCGGATGGTCATCCGTCCGTCCCCCTCGTCTCGCGCGGCAGCACCGCCCGTACCCGCCAGCGGCCGTCCTGCGGCCCCGCGTCGAAGTCGCCGCCCAGCAGCTGTGCGCGCTCCCCCATGCCGACCAGCCCGGCCCCGGCGCCCTGCAGCGCCCGGCCGGCGCCCTCACGGTACGGGCTGTCCACCGCGATCACCACGTCCGCCGGCCGGTAGTCGACGGTGAGCCGCACGGTGCCGGGCGCGGCGTGCTTCACCGCGTTGGTGAGCGACTCCTGGACGATCCGGTAGGCCGCGAGCTCCAGCGGGGCGGGCAGCTCGCCCGGTTCGCCCGACTGGGCGGCCTCGAAGGCCAGTCCGGCGTCCCGGCCGGCGTCCCTGGCCCGGCCGATCAGCGCGTCCAGTGCGGAGAGCCGCGGCGCGGCGTACGAGCCGTCGGCGTGCTCGCCGTCGGAGAGCGGCCCGGGTGCGGCGCCGCGGCGGAGCAGGCCGATCATGCGGCGCATCTCGGCCAGGCCCTGGACGCTGTTCTCCCGGATCACGGCCAGTGCGGCCACCACCGGGTCGTCCTCGGGGACCTGCCGGCGGCGGGCCACCGACTGCGCGCCGGTGGCGTGGATGGCGACGGCCGACAGGTGGTTGGCGATGACGTCGTGCAGTTCGCGGGCCATCCGGGCGCGTTCGGCGGTGACCGCGGCCCGGCGGTCGAGCTCGGCGAGGAGCGCGGTCTGCTCGGCGCGCAACCGCTCGGTCTCGGCGCGGTCCTGGTGGCGGCGGAGCAGGTCGGCCGTCCACACCGGGGTGAGGAAGACCAGCCCGCAGAAGCCCGCCACCAGCAGCGCGTCGGGCGCGTCGCGGTACACCAGGGTGAGGCCGGAGAGCACCAGGGTGGTGGCGCCGCCGGTGAGGTGCAGGACCTTCGCCATCCGCGGCGGCCCGTAGAGCACCGCCGCGTACAGCAGGTCGGTGTACATCACGACGGTGGCGAGGACGGAGCCGGCGAAGATGCAGGCGGCGAAGACCAGGCCGCCGAGCGAGGCCGTCCAGATCGTGCGGGTGCGCCGGAACAGCTCCAGCACGGCCATCGCCAGCAGTGGCAGCGCCGCCACCCAGCGGGGGATGCTGCTGCTGTCGTAGGCGCCGTAGGCGATCAGCAGCAGGCCGCCGAGCAGCCCGGCGAGGGCGATCACGGCGTCCTGCCGGCGCGGGGTGAGGGTCACGGCACCATCCCACCATCCCTCCGCCGCACCCGGACCTGCCTTCCGGAGGAGCCGCCGGTACATCGAAGGTCTCATGCGGGATCGCCCCCGGCGACGACGGAGCGGGCCCCCACGCGCGGCAGGCTGGGGGCATGGTTTCCCTGATCGTGGCCGGCGAGGTCGGCTTCTGGGTGGTGCTCGCCGCGGCGCTGGCCGCACGGTACGTGCTGCACCTGCGCCGGGTCAGCACCGGTCTGCTGGTGCTGCTGCCGGTGGTGGACCTGGTGATCCTGGCCGCCACCGTGGCGGACCTGCGGGGCGGCGCGACCGCGGACTGGACGCACGGGCTGGCCGCCAGTTACGTCGGCTTCTCGGTGGCGTACGGCCACTACCTGGTGCGGTGGGCGGACGGCCACGCCGCCCACCGGCTGGCCGGCGCCCCGAAACCGGCCGGGCCGCCGAAGTACGGCTCGGCGCGTGCCGCCCACGAGTGGCGGATGTTCGCCCGCACGGTGGTCGCGGCGGCGCTGACCGTGGCCCTGGTCTTCGCCGTGCAGCGGCTGGTCGGCGACGCCCCGCGCACCGAGGGCCTCGACCCGTGGTACCCGCGGATGGCCCTGGTGGTCGGCATCAACCTGCTGATCGCCGGCAGCTACACCGTCTTCCCCAAGCGCGAGCCGGGGCACCGCACCGCGCAGTAACCCCGTCGAAGGCACATGGGCAACCCATCGGGGTGCCGCGGCTAGCGGTTCTCGCCCGGCACCCAGAGGACGTCGCCGATCTCCTTGTTGGCCGTCCGGGCGAGGATGAACAGCAGGTCGGAGAGCCGGTTGAGGTACTTCGCGGTGAGCGGGTTGACGGAGTCCCCGTGCACGTCGATGGCGGCCCAGGTGGAGCGCTCGGCCCGACGGACGACGGTGCAGGCGAGGTGCAGGTGGGCGGCGCCGGGGGTGCCGCCGGGGAGGATGAAGCTGCGGAGCTTCTCCAGGGCGGCCAGGTAGTGGTCGCAGTCGGCCTCGAGCTTGTCGATGTAGCCCTGCTCGACCCGCAGCGGCGGGTAGGCGGGGTTCTCCACGACCGGGGTGGCCAGGTCCGCGCCGACGTCGAAGAGGTCGTTCTGGATCCGGGTGAGCACGGCGACCAGGTCGTCCGGCAGGGCGCCTGCGGCGATGGCGACGCCGATGGCGGCGTTGGCCTCGTTGGTGTCGGCGTACGCGATCAGCCGCGGGTCGGTCTTGGTGGTGCGGCTCATGTCGCCGAGGGCGGTCGTGCCGTCGTCGCCGGTGCGGGTGTAGATGCGCGTCAGGTTCACCATGGCCGCAGCCTAGCGCCGACGCGGAGCCGTTGTTAGGCGGTGTTAACCAGCCCACACGGGGTCACGCGACGTTGACCCTCTGGCCGGGCGGGGCGGCCTCGAGCCAGGCGAGGAAGCCGGTGAGGGCGTCCTCGCTCATGGCGAGCTCCAGCGGGGCGCCGTTGTGCAGGCATCGCAGCACGACCGAGCCGGAGAGCAGGGCGAGCTCCTCCTGGCCCTCGGGATAGCGGCGGCCGAGCACCTCGATCTCGGTGCGCGGGAGCACCCGGCGCGGGCGGGGGGCGTAGGAGAAGACGCGGAACCATTCGATGGAGTCGCCGCTGTACCGCCCGATACCGAAAACCCACCCCTTGCCGTCGGTCGTGTGGACCGGGGCCGGGGTGGGTTTGCCGTTCTCGTCGAGGTCGGGCTGCGTGGAGGCGTCGGCCGGCATTTTGAGCCGGAAACTGCAGTCGAACGTGCCGCCTACTCGCTGGATGACGCGGCGGCGTACCGCGAACGCCATCAGTCCGACCACGGCGGCGGCCACGATCGCCGCGCACACCACAAGGGCGAGGACCATGCTCACCGACCTCCTCGCTCCAGCGTCCCCGTGACGACCGGGTCACGGCCGCCTTTTCCTACCAACTGATACGACAGTCCCGGGGTCACGCTTCCGCGTCCCCGGGACCGTCGGTCGACCCCGCTGTCAGGGTCCGGTGCTCAGGCGTGGGCCTTGAGACCGCGCGTGGCCGCCAGGCGGACCTCGGCGCGGCGCTCGGCGTGCGCGTCGAGCTCCGACTTCGCGTTCTCCAGCGCGCGCTCGGCACGGGCGACGTCGATCTCGTCCGCCAGCTCGGCCACCTCGGCGAGGATGGAGAGCTTGTTGTCGGCGAAGGAGATGAAGCCGCCGTGCACCGCGGCGAGGACGGTCCCGCCGTCGGTGGTGCGGATGGTGACCGGACCGGTCTCCAGCACGCTCAGCACCGGGGTGTGACCGGGCATGATGCCGGTGTCACCGGAGGCCGTACGGGCGACAACGATGGTGGCCGCACCGGACCACACCTTGCGGTCGGCTGCGACCAGCTCGACGTGCAGCTCAGCCAACGTGGGCTCCTAGGCTCTTGAAACCGCCGATTTCTCGATGGTTTCGGTAAGAATAACGGGCCCGTCCCCCTGTGATGAAACCAGGGACACGGAGATGACCGGAATCACAGCCGCTGTGCGCCGTGAGGGGTGGCCCCCGGAAGACGGGGACCACCCCTCACGGTCACTCGGCCGTCACGCCGGCCTGATTACTTCTTCGCCAGCTCGGCAGCGTTCTTCTCGAGGTCCTCGATGCCACCGCACATGAAGAAGGCCTGCTCCGGGACGGAGTCGTACTTGCCGTCCGCGATCGCGTTGAAGGCCTCGATGGTCTCCGACAGCGGCACGGTCGAGCCGTCGACGCCGGTGAACTGCTTCGCCACGTAGGTGTTCTGCGAGAGGAAGCGCTCGATGCGGCGGGCGCGGTGGACGGTGATCTTGTCCTCCTCGCTCAGCTCGTCGATGCCGAGGATCGCGATGATGTCCTGGAGGTCCTTGTACTTCTGGAGGATCCCCTTGACGCGCACCGCGGTGTCGTAGTGGTCCTGCGCGATGTAGCGCGGGTCCAGGATGCGGGACGTCGAGTCCAGCGGGTCGACGGCCGGGTAGATGCCCTTCTCCGAGATCGGGCGCGACAGAACGGTGGTCGCGTCCAGGTGGGCGAAGGTGGTCGCCGGCGCCGGGTCGGTCAGGTCGTCCGCGGGGACGTAGATCGCCTGCATCGAGGTGATCGAGTGACCGCGGGTCGAGGTGATGCGCTCCTGCAGGAGGCCCATCTCGTCGGCCAGGTTCGGCTGGTAACCCACCGCGGAGGGCATGCGGCCGAGCAGGGTCGACACCTCGGAACCGGCCTGGGTGAACCGGAAGATGTTGTCGATGAAGAGGAGCACGTCCTGCTTCTCGACGTCGCGGAAGTACTCCGCCATGGTCAGCGCGGAGAGCGCGACGCGCAGACGGGTGCCCGGGGGCTCGTCCATCTGGCCGAAGACCAGCGCGGTCTTGTCCAGAACGCCCGAGTCGACCATCTCGTGGATGAGGTCGTTGCCCTCACGGGTGCGCTCGCCGACACCGGCGAACACCGACACACCACCGAAGTTCTCGGCGACGCGGTAGATCATCTCCTGGATCAGAACGGTCTTGCCGACACCGGCGCCACCGAACAGACCGATCTTGCCACCCTGGACGTACGGGGTGAGGAGGTCGATGACCTTGATGCCGGTCTCGAACATCTCGGTCTTCGACTCGAGCTCGGAGAAGTTCGGGGCCTTGCGGTGGATCGGCCAGCGGGTCGTGACCGTGGCCTCGAACTCCGCCTTGTCGACGTTCAGCACCTCGCCGAGGGCGTTGAAGACCTTGCCCTTGGTGATCTGACCGACGGGGACGGAGATCGCCGCACCGGTGTCGGACACCTGGGCGCCACGGATCAGACCGTCGGTCGGCTGCATCGAGATGCCGCGGACCAGGCCGTCGCCGAGGTGCTGCGCAACCTCGAGGGTCAGGGTCTTCTTGCCCGTGCCGTCGGGGTTGTCCACCTCGACGTGCAGGGCGTTGAACATGTCCGGAATCGCGTCGACGGGGAACTCCACGTCGACGACCGGGCCGATGACCCGCGCGACGCGGCCCGTCGCCGTGGTCGGCTCAACAGTGGTGGTCATACTCATTCGCTCCCGCGGCTCGCGTCAGCGAGCGCGTTGGCGCCACCGACGATCTCGCTGATTTCCTGGGTGATCTCGGCCTGACGGGCCGAGTTGGCAAGCCGCGTGAGCGACTTGATGAGCTCTCCCGCGTTGTCGGTCGCGCTCTTCATCGCGCGCCGGCGGGCGGCGTGCTCCGAAGCGGCCGACTGCAGCAGCGCGTTGTAGATCCGGCTCTCGACGTACCGCGGCAGCAGGGCGTCCAGGACGCCCTCCGCCGACGGCTCGAAGTCGTACAGCGGGAAGATCTCGTGCTTGGCCTTGGACTCGTCGCTGAGCTCGACCTCGTCCAGCTTCAGCGGCAGCAGTCGGGCGTCGACCGCCGTCTGCGTCAGCATCGACTCGAACTTCGTCGAGACCAGGTGGAGCTCGTCCACGCCGCCGGTCTCCGCGGTGAACGCCTCGATGAGGTCGCTCGCCACGGTCTTGGCGTCGCCGTAGGTCGGCTTGTCCGAGAAGCCCGTCCACGACCCCGCAACCTCAAGGCTACGGAAGTTGTAGTACGAGACGCCCTTGCGACCGACGATGTAGGTCACCACGTCCTTGCCCTCGTCGCGGAGCTTCGCGCTGAGCGCGACGGCCTGCTTGATGGCGTTGGTCGAGTAGCCGCCGGCCAGGCCGCGGTCCGCCGTGATCAGCAGGACGGCGGCCTTGGTGGCCTGCGGGTTCTCGGTGGTGAGCGGGTGCTTGGCGTTGGACCGGGTGGCCACCGCCGTCACCGCCCGGGTGAGCTCATCGGCGTACGGAGTGGAGGCGGCCACCGCGCGCTGCGCCTTGACGATGCGCGACGCGGAGATCATCTCCATCGCCTTGGTGATCTTCTTCGTCGCGGTGACAGAGCGGATCCGGCGCTTGTAGACCCGAAGCTGTGCTCCCATTGGGTCGTTACGTCCTTTCCCTCGTTACCGGACTCAGGCCTGCTCGGACAGGAGCTTGCCGTCAGCCGTGGTGTAGCCCTGCTTGAAGCCCTCGATCGCGCTGGTCAGCGCGTCGATGGTGCCGTCCTCGAGCTTCTGGGTCTCGACGATGCCGGCGAGGATGCCCTTGTGCTCCAGGCGCAGGTGGTCCAGGAACTCGCGCTCGAAGCGGCGGATCTCGGTGACCGGGACGTCGTCCAGCTTGCCGGTGGTGCCGGCCCAGATGGAGACGACCTGCTCCTCGACGGGGAACGGCTGGTACTGACCCTGCTTCAGCAGCTCGACCATGCGCGCACCGCGCTCCAGCTGGGCCTTGGAGGCCGGGTCCAGGTCGGAACCGAAGGCGGCGAACGCCTCCAGCTCGCGGTACTGGGCCAGGTCCAGGCGCAGGCGGCCGGCGACCGACTTCATGGCCTTGATCTGGGCGGAGCCACCGACGCGGGAGACCGAGATGCCGACGTTCACGGCCGGGCGGATGCCGGCGTTGAACAGGTCGGACTCCAGGAAGCACTGGCCGTCGGTGATGGAGATGACGTTGGTCGGGATGTACGCCGAGACGTCGTTGGCCTTGGTCTCGATGATCGGCAGACCGGTCATCGAGCCGGCGCCCAGCTCGTCGGAGAGCTTCGCGCAGCGCTCCAGCAGGCGGGAGTGCAGGTAGAAGACGTCACCCGGGTAGGCCTCGCGGCCCGGCGGGCGGCGCAGCAGCAGGGAGACGGAGCGGTAGGCCTCGGCCTGCTTCGACAGGTCGTCGAAGATGATCAGGACGTGCTTGCCGTCGTACATCCACTCCTGGCCGATGGCGGAGCCGGTGTACGGGGCGAGGTACTTGAAGCCGGCCGGGTCGGAGGCGGGAGCAGCCACGATGGTGGTGTACTCCAGCGCGCCGGCCTCCTCCAGGGCGCCGCGGACGGACGCGATGGTGGAGCCCTTCTGGCCGACGGCGACGTAGATGCAGCGGACCTGCTTCTTCGGGTCGCCCGAGCGCCAGTTGTCGCGCTGGTTGATGATCGTGTCGATCGCGACCGCGGTCTTGCCGGTCTGGCGGTCGCCGATGATCAGCTGACGCTGACCGCGGCCGATCGGGGTCATCGCGTCGATGGCCTTGATGCCGGTCTGCATCGGCTCGTGGACCGACTTGCGGACCATGACGCCGGGGGCCTGCAGCTCCAGGGCGCGGCGGCCGGTGGAGGCGATCTCGCCCAGGCCGTCGATCGGGTTGCCCAGCGGGTCCACGACGCGGCCGAGGTAGCCCTCGCCGACCGGGACGGAGAGGACCTCGCCGGTGCGCTGCACCGTCTGGCCCTCCTCGATGCCCGAGAACTCACCGAGGATGACGACACCGATCTCGCGGGTGTCGAGGTTCAGCGCGAGGCCGAGGGTGCCGTCCTCGAACTTCAGCAGCTCGTTGGCCATGACCGAGGGGAGACCCTCGACCTTGGCGATACCGTCCATGGCCTCGGTGACCGTGCCGACCTCTTCACGCGAGGCGGCGTCCGGCTGGTACGACTGGACAAAGTCGGCCAGCGCGTCCCGGATCTCCTCCGGACGGATCGTAAGCTCCGCCATCAGGCTTCCCTGCTCTCCTAGTTTGCGATCCTCGGCCCGCCATTGAGGGCCGCAAGTGCTCGACTCTCGGCCGGGTCGGGGTGAACCGGCCGTACGTTTTGCCGGTTCACTCGGTGTGAACCGACGCCCGACCGAGGGTCGGATGATGCTCTTCTTCGGTCAGCCTTCGAGGCCCTGACGAGCGCCCTCGAGGCGGCTCGCCACCGTACCGTCGATGACCTCGTCGCCGATCTGCACCTTCACGCCGCCGGCGACCTCGGGGTCGACGTCGATGTTCAGGTGGACCTGCTTGCCGTACAGGCCGGCCAGGGCGGCGGAGAGCCGCTCCTTCTGCCGGTCCGACAGCGGCACGGCGCTGGTGACCAGGGCCACCACGCGGCCGCGACGAGCGGCAGCGAGCTTGGAGTAGGACTCGAGACCCTGTTCCAGGCTACGGCCACGCGGGGTGGTGACCAGGGAGACGACCAGGCGGACGGTGCCCGCGTTGGCGCGGCCGCCGAGCAGCTTCTTGACCAGGGCCGCCTTGGCGGCGGCGTCGGCCTTCGGCTCGGTGAGCGCGGCGCGCAGCTCGTGCGAGCCCGCGACGACCCGGCCGAACCGGAACAGCTCGTCCTCGACGTCGTCCAGCGCACCGGCCTTGTCGGCGGCGATGACCTCGGCGTACGCCGAGAGCTCCTCCACCGCGTCGACCAGGTCGCGCGCGGCGGACCAGCGGGACCGGACGAGGCCGGAGACCAGGTCGACGGTCGCGCCGGAGACCTGGCCCGACAGCAGCCTCGCGACGAACGCGGCCTTGTCCTGGCCCGACCGGGAGGGGTCGGTCAGCACGCGGCGCAGCGACACCTCGCGGTCCAGCAGGGCCGTGACGGCGGCGAGCTCCTCGGCGAGCTTGGCCGCATCCACCGAGGTGCTGTCGGTCAGGCTCTCGAGGTTCTCCCGGCCGGCGGCCAGGGCCTCCCGGCTGGCGCCGATCACTTGGCACCCGCCGAGCTGGCGGCCTTGGCCTCGAGCTCGTCGAGGAAGCGGTCGATCACGCCGCTCTGCCGGGCGTGGTCCTCGAGGGACTCACCCACGATGCGGGAGGCCAGCTGGGAGGCCAGCGAACCCACGTCCTGGCGCAGGGCGGCAGTCGCCTGCTTCTTGTCGGCCTCGATCTGGGCGTGACCGGCGGCGACGATGGCCTCGCGCTGGCGCTGGCCCTCCTCGCGCATCTCGGCCACCAGAACGGCGCCCTGCTCACGGGCGTGCTCGGTGATCCGAGCGGCCTCGTGACGCGCCTCGGCGAGCTCGGCGCGGTACTGCTCCAGCAGGGCCTGGGCCTCGGCCTGAGCAGCCTCCGCACGCTCCATACCGCCCTCGATGGCGTCACGACGCTCCTGCAGCACCTTCTCGATGCTGGGGAGGAGCTTCTTGCCGAGGAAGCCGAAGACGATGAAGAAGCAGAGCAGGCCGATGATGACCTCGGGCCACGCGGGAAGGAGCGGGTTCATCTGCTCCTCTTCCGCGAGGAAGACCACGGGGTTCATATCTGAACCTTTCGTCGAAACGGGCTACCGGTGTGCCGGAAATTACTTGCCGAACACGAACGGCATGACGATGCCGATGAGCGCGAGCGCCTCGGTCAGCGCGAAGCCGATGAACATGTTGGAGCGGATCAGGCCGGCAGCCTCGGGCTGACGGGCCATCGCCTGCACGCCGTTACCGAAGATCAGACCGACACCGATGCCGGGGCCGATCGCGGCGAGGCCGTAGCCGACGGAAGCGATGGAACCGGTGACCTCAGCGAGAGCGGACATCTCAGCTAATCCTTTGCGGGATGGAGTACCGGTGGGTGTTGGCCACCGGGAGTTCGGGGGCGCAGCCTGGGGCTGCGGTGCTCAGTGCGCCTCTTCGAGGGCACCGGCGATGTAGCTGCTGGCGAGCATCACGAAGATGTAGGCCTGCAGGAACTGGACCAGCAGCTCGAAGGCGGTGAGGCCGACGGCCACCACGAAGGAGGCGGAGCCGTAGAGGGCGCCGAGGCTCGGGCTGAGCAGGTACCAGGAGGCGACCGAGAACATGACGATCAGCAGGTGGCCGGCGAACATGTTCGCGAAGGCTCGGACCGCCAGGGTGAAGGGGCGGACGAAGATGTTCGAGAAGAACTCGATCGGCACCAGGATGAACATGACCCAGCCGGGGATGCCGGACGGCCAGCAGAGGTTCTTCAGACCACCGACGAAGCCGTGCTTCTGGAAGGTCAGGCCCATGTAGGTCAGCCACACGACGAGCGCGAGGCCGGCCGGGTACGCGATGCGCGCCGTCACCGGGAACTGGGCGAACGGGATGATGGACATGATGTTCATCACCCAGACGAAGAAGAACATCGAGACCAGCATCGGGACGTACTTCTCGCCCTTCTTGCCGATCGTCTCCAGCACGATGCTGCGCTTGACGAAGTCGTAGCCGATCTCGCCGACGAGCTGGAGCTTGCCGGGGAGCAGCTTCGGCTTGGCGAAGGCGGCCCAGAAGAAGGCGACCACCAGCAGGGCCACGATGATCGACAGGAGCATCGGCTTGGTGAAGTCGACGCTGCCGATGGTGAAGATCGGCTTGAAGTCGAACTCGTTCAGGCCAGGAGCGGGGAACCCGCAGCCAGCGTCACTGAAGTGGCAACTGCCAGAGGCGAGCAGCGCGGATTCAGTACCCACCACGGACTCCTTCGTCATGACGCATGGTTACGGCAACCTCGGTGTGTCGGCGCGGCGCGGGGCCACGGAGCGGCACTGGAACTTGTTGGATTTCTCGCGGACCCTGCACGGCGCGTATCCCTGCCGCGGGATCTTCGAAGACTTCGGGGAGTCGGGGGGCGATCCGTCCGATGATCGGAGAGACCCGGCCGCATCTCGTACTCCGCCGTTGGGACGGACGATAGCAGCCCGTCAGGAGGGCATAAACACCGCCCCCCTCGCGAGGGGGACAGCCCGCCCCACTCACGGTTGACGCCCCGATTTGGGCTTGTCGTCCCGGGATTCGGGGTCGACGTAGTAGATCTTGGCCTTCATCGCGCCGCGCACCTGGAAGCCCGTCCAGATCAGCGCGCAGCCGAGCAGCGTGAAGCCGAAGGCCTTGGTGTCGAAGAGGGTGGTGTGCTTGAACACCGCCAGGACGACCGCGACCAGCAGGATCTGCGTCGTGTAGACGAGCAGCGCGGCTGCCATCATGATCTGCGGGTTGTTCCTGGTGAGCCGGTCGAGTGCGACCTGGCCGAAGCTGAAGAACGCCATCACCAGCAGCGTTGCGAAGACTGCGCCGATCAGTCCCTTGGCCCCCACGACCGCGAAGGCGATCACAGCGGCGATCAGGCCGGCGACCGCAGTGGGGATTGCGGCGCCTCGGATGATCCGGGCGTCGTGGGACGGCATGTCGGCAACTCCGGCGGCATGTCGGCAACGGGGGACTGGCATTTGGGGATGCGCGGCGGTGACACCGCACCGGGAACCACAGCCGCAGGCCGGCCGATCGACGGCGAGCCCGTCGATGAGACCGACCGGGGGCGGGAGGACTCCACCCGTCAGGTCTTTCGGCGTGTTCTCGGTACTCGTGAACGGTATCACAAACTATTTGATGAGAGCTTTACCATGAACGTGTGGCACCTGTCACACCAATGGCCCAAGGGTGCCGCCGACCGGGTGAGCCCTCCCCGCGCGGATCTTGACGGAACGTCAGCCGTCCGCGGAGGGTGTCAGCCCTTGGCCCGGCTGCGCGGGCCGACCGCGGTGGCACCGCTGCCGATCCGGCTGAGCAGCGCCTTGTCCTTGGCGGAGAGCTCGGCCATCGCGGGGGCCCCGGTCTCCGCCTCCTCGGCGGCGGGCTCCGCGGCCGCGGCGGCCTCCGCGGCGACCGCCGGATCGGCGACGGACTCCTCCGTCCGGCCCTTGCGGTAGCGGGGCGGCACGATGGCCTGCACGGCCCGCGGGGCGTGCGGGCGGAAGCGCGGCATCAGCAGCACCACCAGGCCGACCAGGCAGAGCCCGGCGAAGGCCAGCACCACGGTGCGGCCGGTGTTGGTGACCGAGAAGGCGACCGTGCCGAAGGCGATCAGCGCGGCCCAGAAGTACATGATCAGCACGGCCCGGCTGTGCGAGTGGCCCACCTGGAGCAGCCGGTGGTGCAGGTGCTGCTTGTCGGCGGCGAACGGCGACTTCCCGGCCCAGGTGCGGCGGACGACGGCGAGCAGCAGGTCGGCCAGCGGCAACGCGATGACGGTCAGCGGCAGCAGCAGCGGGATGTAGATCGGCACCAGGGCGTGGACGGTGGCGGTCTGCGACCCGGTGACGGCGGTGACCAGGTCGGGGTCCACGCGGCCGGTGATCGAGATGGCGGCGACGGCCAGCATCAGGCCGAGCATCATCGAGCCGGAGTCGCCCATGAAGATCCGGGCGGGGTGCAGGTTGTGCGGCAGGAAGCCCAGGCACATGCCGATCAGGACGGCGCTGAACAGCACGGCTGGCGCGGCGTCGTTGACCCCGTAGCCGATCCACAGCCGGTACGAGTACAGGAAGAACGCCATCGCGGCGATGCAGACCATGCCGGCCGCGAGGCCGTCCAGGCCGTCGATGAAGTTCACCGCGTTGACCATGACGACGACCAGCGCAACGGAGATGATCATGCCCTGGGTCGGGGTGACGGCGACCGGGCCGACGCCGGGCACCGGGATCGAGATGACCGTCACGCCCTGCCAGACCATGACACCGGCGGCGATCATCTGGCCGCCCAGCTTCACCAGGGCGTCGACGCCCCACTTGTCGTCCAGCACGCCCAGGATCCACATGATCCCGGCACCGGCGAGCAGGGCCCGGATGTCCGCGCTCTGGATGAACAGCCGACCGATGTTGGTCAATTGGGAGGCGACCAGCAGGCCCGCGCAGAGCCCGCCGAACATCGCGATGCCGCCGAGCCGGGGGGTGGGCTCGCGGTGCACGTCGCGTGCCCGCACCGCGGGCATGGCACCCGCCGCGATCGCGAACTTCCGCACCGGGCTGACCAGCAGGTACGTCACCGCCGCCGTGACGAAGAGCACCAGCAGATACTCACGCACCACTGGCCTCCTGCATCACGGTCCGACGGATGAGTACGGAGCGTACTCCCGGGAGAGTTCGGGGTTCGAGGTGCGTCGCCACGGTCACACCTTATTGAGTCGGACGAGAAGTGTGTGCACCGCGGTTCTCCTCCGCGGCCCGCCGGCTCCCGGTACGGCTCAGCGGCGGCCCGCGAACTCCCTGGCCAGCGCGCGCACCCGCTCGGAGATCCGGGGCTGCGGCCCGCTGCGCAGCAGGTCGCCGATCAGCCCTCCGACCTCGGCGAGCTCGGTCGGCCCCATGCCCTGGGCGGCCGCGGCGCCGGTGCCCAGCCGGATGCCGGAGGCCTCGGCGGCCGGTGCGGGGTCGAACGGCAGCGCGCACTTGCCGAGCATCAGCCCGGCCGCCGCACAGCGCCGCTCGGCCTCGATGCCGCTCACACCGAGCGGGCTGACGTCGGCGGTGACCAGATGGGTGTCGGTGCCGCCGGTCATCGGCCGCACACCGCGCTCGGCCAGCGCCCCGGCCAGGGCCCGGGCGCCGTCGACGGCCCGCCGCACGTACGCCGCGAAGTTCTCGCCGGAGGCCTCGGCGAGGGCCACCGCCTTGCCGGCCACCTCGTTCATGGCGGCCCCGCCCTGGGTGAACGGGAAGACCGCGCGGTCCACCCGGTCGGCGAGCTCCACCGTGCACAGCAGCATGCCGCCGCGCGGCCCGCGCAGCAGCTTGTGGGTGGCGGCGACGGTGACGTCCGCGTACGGCACAGGGGAGGGCGCCAGGCCCGCCGCGACCAGCCCGGTGATCTGCGCGGCCGAGGCGATCAGGTAGGCGTCGACGTCGTCGGCGACCGCGCGGAAGCCCTCCCAGTCGACGTGCCGCGGGTAGGAGATGCCGCCGGCGATGATCGCCTTGGGGCGGTGCCGGCGGGCGAGGTCGCGGACCTGCTCCATGTCGATCCGGCCGTCCTCCTCGCGCACGCCGTAGCCGACGAACTCGAACCACCGGCCGGAGAAGTTGGCCCGCGAGCCGCAGCTGAGGTGGCCGCCGTGCTGCAGCGACATCGCGAGCACCGTGTCGCCGGGCCGCAGCAGCGCCGCGTAGGCCGCGAGCATCGCCGAAGTCGCCGACCTGGGCTGGACGTTGGCGTGCGGGGCGGCGAACAGCTGGCGGGCCCGGTCGATCGCGAGCAGCTCCGCGGTGTCGGCCAGCGCGCAGCCGGTGTGGTGGCGGCGGCCCGGGTAGCCCTCGGCGTACTTGTCGATCAGCGGCCCGCCGAGTGCGGCCAGCACGGCCGGGCTGGTGACGTTCTCGCCCGCCAGCAGCTGCAGGCTCTCCGCCCGCCGCTCGGCCTCGGCGGACAGCAGGTCGGCCAGTAGTGGATCGGCCCTGCGGAGCGCCTCCGAGGCCTCCCAGTGCCGCCCGCCGGCGGGGGGAGCGTCGGTCTCGGTCGGGCCGTGCACGGTGGGGGTGACGGACATGGCGCAGCTC
Source organism: Kitasatospora sp. NPDC051914 (assembly GCF_040680995.1). NCBI lineage: Bacteria > Bacillati > Actinomycetota > Actinomycetes > Kitasatosporales > Streptomycetaceae > Kitasatospora > Kitasatospora sp. NPDC051914. The sequence goes on along the minus strand of NZ_JBFAXX010000045.1, from coordinate 20,787 downwards.
CCGGAAGCGGCGGTCAGATCCCTCCAGCGTAGGTCGGGGCCGTCGGGGCGGCCCGTCCGCGCGCGGTGGCGTGCCGCCGTCAGGGATGCTGCACTCCGCGAGCACCCGGCATGCACGATTTCTCCACCCTATCCCCCGAAATCCCCCACGGCCGTCGCACGCCCTGAAGGGCCCGCGGACGCCGCACGCGCCCACCCCGTCCCCGTACGCCCCGCAGGACGCCGCTCAGAGGCGTCCGTGCACCCCGGTCAGGGCGGTCACCACGGGGTCGAGGGCGTCGAATATCTCCTCGCCGCAGTTGCGGAACATGCCGATCGGCGCACCGTACGGGTCGTCCACCTCGTCCGACTCCGGCGAGGACGCCAGCAGCCAGCCGCGCAGCGCGGCGGCGGCCCGCACCAGGGCGCGGGCCCGCTCGGGCAGCTGCACGCCGCCACGCGGGTCGGGCAGGGTGCCGGGGTCGATCCGGCGCACCAGCCGGGTGAACTCCTTGAGCGTGAAGGTGCGCAGGCCCGCCGCGTGGCCCATGGAGATCACCTGGGCGCGGTGGTCGAGGGTCGCGGTGAGCACCAGGTCGGCGTCGATCACGTGCTCGTCCAGCAGCTCGCGGCCGGCGAAGCCGGCGCTGTCCACGCCGTACTCGCCGAGCACGGTGGCGGCGTGCGCCTCCATCGGGGCGCCCTCGTGGCCCCAGGTGCCGGCGCTCTCCACCACGAAGCGGCGGGAGGCGGCGCCGAGCCTGGCGTCCAGCTCGTGCCGGGTGAGCCGCTCGGCGATCGGCGAGCGGCACACGTTCCCGGTGCAGACGAAGAGGATGCGGAAGGTGTCGGCCGGACGCGGCACGGCCGCCCGGTACGGGGCGGCGTCGAACCGGGCCGGGCCGGGGCCCGCGGCGTACAGCGACGCAGCGGTCAACTGCCGGCCTCCAGGTCCGGGACGACCTCCCTCAGCTGCTCGACGCTGATCGCGCCCGCCCGCAGCACGACGGGGGTCTTGCCGGTGACGTCGACGATGGTGGAGGCCGTGGCGTGGTCCGCGCGGCCGCCGTCCAGGTAGACCGAGACGGCGTCGCCGAGCTGGCCCTGCGCCTCGTCGCAGGTCGCGGGCGAGGGGCCGCCGGTCTTGTTGGCGCTGGAGACGGCGAGCGGTCCGGTGGTGTTCAGCAGCTCCAGGGCGACCGGGTGCAGCGGCATCCGCACGGCGACGGTGCCGCGGGTCTCGCCGAGGTCCCAGCGCAGCGAGGGCTGGTGCCGGGCGACCAGGGTCAGCCCGCCCGGCCAGAAGGCGTCGACGAGCTCCCAGGCCTGCTCGGAGAAGTCGGTGACCAGGCCGTGCAGGGTGGTCGGGGAGCCGACGAGCACCGGGGAGGGCATGTTGCGGCCGCGGCCCTTGGCGTCCAGCAGGGCGCCCACCGCCTCCGGGGAGAAGGCGTCGGCGCCGATGCCGTACAGGGTGTCGGTCGGCATCACGACCAGCTCGCCGCGGCGGATCGCCGAGGCGGCCTCGCGCAGCCCGGTGGCGCGGTCCCCGGTATCGGCACAGTCGTAGCGGCGGCTCATCGGTGCGGTCCCCTTCCGAAGTTCACTGCGAAGTCACGAAGTCACGAGATCACTGGCCGGCCGGCCCCGCGGCGCCGTTCGGGCCGCGGTGCACCGGGTCGGCCTGCTTCACAGCGACGCCCGGCGGGCGGTCGTGAAGCGCGGACGGTTGTTGAGGTCGCGGTGGTCGGCGGCGTCCGTCCAGCCGCCGTCCTCGTTGAAGATCCACGGCACCTGGCCGCCCTGGGTGTCGGCGTGCTCCACGACGACCGCGCCGCCGGGGCGCAGCAGCCGGGCGGCGACCCGCTCGATGCCGCGGATGGCGTGGAGGCCGTCCTCGCCGGAGAACAGCGACATCTGCGGGTCGTGGTCGCGGGCCTCGGGCGCCACGTACTCCCACTCGGTGAGCGGGATGTAGGGCGGGTTGCTGATGACCAGGTCGAAGCGGCCGTCCCAGGCGTGCTCGCCCTCGAACGCGCGGGTGGCGTCGCCCTCGTGCAGGACGACCCGGGCGCGGTCGGGGCTGGCGGCCACGTTGCGGCGGGTGTAGGCGAGCGCGCCCTCGTCCAGTTCGAAGGCGTGCACGGTGGAGCGCGGCAGCTCCTGGGCGAGAGCGAGCGCGATGGCGCCCGAGCCGGTGCACAGGTCGACGACCAGCGGCTCGGCGACGTCCATGTCGCGGACGGCGTTTATCGCCCACTCGACGACCGTCTCGGTCTCCGGCCTGGGCACGAAGACGCCGGGGCCGACCTCGAGTTCCAGGTAGCGGAAGAACGCCCGCCCGGTGATGTGCTGGAGCGGCTCACGGGCCTCGCGACGGGAGACGGCCTCCCAGTACCGGGCGTCGAAGTCGGCGTCCGGCACGGTGTGCAGCTGGCTGCGCTTGACGCCGTGGATGTGCGCCGCGAGCTCCTCGGCGTCGAAGCGCGGCGACGGCACACCGGCCGCGGCCAACCGCTGGGTGGCCTGCGCCACCTCGGCGAGCAGCAGGTTCATCCGATCACACCTCTGACTTCTCGGACGACGGGCTCGGTACTCAGTTCTCCTGGGCTGCTGCCAGCTTGGCCGCTGCATCGGCGTCCACACAGGACTGGATCACCGCGACCAGGTCGCCGTCCAGCACCTGGTCCAGGTTGTAGGACTTGAAGCCGGTGCGGTGGTCGGAGATGCGGTTCTCCGGGAAGTTGTAGGTGCGGATGCGCTCGGAGCGGTCCACGGTGCGGACCTGGCTGCGGCGGGCGTCGGAGGCCTCCCGCTCGGCCTCCTCCTGGGCCGCCGCCAGCAGACGCGAGCGCAGGATGCGCATCGCCTGCTCCTTGTTCTGCAGCTGGCTCTTCTCGTTCTGGCAGGAGGCCACGATACCGGTCGGCAGGTGGGTGATCCGGACGGCCGAGTCGGTGGTGTTGACGGACTGGCCGCCAGGGCCGGACGAGCGGTACACGTCGATCCGCAGGTCGTTGGCGTGGATCTCCACCTCGACCTCCTCGGCCTCGGGGGTGACCAGCACGCCCGCGGCGGAGGTGTGGATGCGGCCCTGCGACTCGGTGGCCGGCACGCGCTGCACGCGGTGCACGCCGCCCTCGTACTTCAGCCTGGCCCAGACGCCCTGGCCGGGCTCGGTGCCGCCCCTGGTCTTCACGGCGACGGAGACGTCCTTGTAGCCGCCGAGGTCGGACTCGTTGGAGTCGATGACCTCGGTCTTCCAGCCGATCCGCTCGGCGAAGCGCAGGTACATCCGGAGCAGGTCGCCGGCGAAGAGCGCGGACTCCTCGCCGCCCTCGCCCGCCTTGATCTCCAGGATGACGTCCTTGTCGTCGCTCGGGTCCCGCGGGACGAGCAGCAGCCGCAGCTCCTCGGTGAGCTCCTCGCGGCGGGCCTCGGCGGCCTTCGCCTCGGCGAGGAACTCGGGGTCCTCGGCGGCGAGCTCGCGGGCGGCCTCGATGTCCTCGCCGGTCTGCTTCCAGGCGCGGTAGGTGCGGGTGATCGGGGTCAGCTCCGCGTAGCGCTTGGCCAGCTTGCGGGCGTTCGCCTGGTCGGCGTGGACGGAGGGGTCGGCCAGCCTCGTCTCGAGGTCGGCGTGCTCGGCGAGGAGCTCTTCGACTGCCTCGAACATGGGGTGGGCCTACTTCCCGTGAGTACCGGTGGTGCGAGGGGGGTGGTCCGGCCGCCGTACGGCGGCGCGGAGCGGGGAGATGCGAACGGCGCCGGCCCGACGCCCCCGCGGATGCGCGGGGACGCCGAGACCGGCGCCGTGGAAGCGCTAGGCCTTGCCGCCGCTGTGCTTCTTGCCGAAGCGAGCCTCGAAGCGGGCCACGCGGCCACCGGTGTCCATGATCTTCTGCTTGCCGGTGTAGAACGGGTGGCACGCCGAGCAGACCTCGGCGCGGATCTCGCCGCTGGTCTCGGTCGAGCGGGTGGTGAACTCGTTACCGCAGGTGCAGGTCACCTTGGTCACGACGTACTCGGGGTGAACGTTGGCCTTCAAGGGTCTCTCCTAGGTTTCGGGAGGGCACCGGGTCGGCGGCAGGCAGCCGCGCGTGAACCGGGACCGACGGACCAGTGTGCCAGCACCGGCCGTGTCTTCCCAAACCGGGAGGCGGCCCCGGCTATTCCCGGCCCGCGGCGCCGGCCGGGCTGCGGCTCGCGGTGGCGCCCGGGGTACGGGCCGCGGCGCCGGCCGAGGGGCCGGGCGTGCTGTCGGCGGGGTTGGAGGGCTGGATGCTGACCACCGACTGCGGCACCGAACCGTCGGCCCGCAGGGCCGCCCACAGCTGCGTGGCCTGCGGTGAACGCGGCACGACCCGGTTCGGGTCCGTGGGGGCGGAGACCACGGGCAGCGTCACCATCGTCATCTGCTCCGGCCCGATGCCCTTGAGGGTGTTGGCCAGGCCGACCAGGGCACTGACCGAGGCGAGGTCGGAGTCCGTGGTCATCGAGCGGGTGAGCTTGTCGGCGATCGACCACAGGTGGGCCGGGTTGGAGGTGAGCCCCAGCGCACCGACCTGCTTCATGATCGACTTCACCATCTGCTGCTGCAGTTCGATCCGGCCGAGGTCGCTGCCGTTGCCGACGCCGTGCCGGGTGCGGACGAAGGCCAGCGCCTGCGCGCCGCTCAGGTGGTGGTCTCCGGCCGCCAGGTGCAGGCCGCTGTCGCGGTCGGAGATGTCGACGGTGGTGGTGACGTCCACCCCGCCGATCGCGTCGATCAGGCTCGCGAAGCCCGCGAAGTCCACCTCGACGAAGTGGTCCATCCGCAGCCCGGTGAGCTGCTCGGTGGTCTTCACCGCGCAGGCGGGCCCGCCGACCTCGTACGCGGAGTTGAACATGGCGCTGCGCAGGGCCGGGGTGGAGCTGCCGTCCGGGCCGGTGCAGGCGGGGCGGGCGACCAGGGTGTCGCGCGGGACGCTGATCACCGAGGCGGCGGTGTGCTCGCGGTTGACGTGGACCACCATCGCGGTGTCCGAGCGGGCGGTGTCGCCGACGGCGCCGCCCGCCAGCGAGCCGTTGGCGCCGGCCCGGGAGTCCGAGCCGAGCACGAGGATGTTGAAGGCGCCGCCTACGGAGGCGGGCGGACGCCCGGGGCCGAGCTGGGTGTCGATGTCGACGCTGCGGATGTTGCCGTTCAGCTTCCAGTAGGCGTAGCCGGCGACACCCGCACCCACCAGGAGCAGCCCGACGGCGGTGAAGACCGCGATGTGCAGCACGCGGCGACGCCTGCTGCGGGGTTTGCGCTGGTCGGACATCCCCTCCCCTTTCTGCTCGAACGGGGCTTTTCGAGCATAAGGGAATCGGGGGCCCGCCGATCGGCGGGCGATCCGGGGCGGCCGGGCCCGGGGTCCGTCTTCAAAGGTCGTGGGCGACCCGTCAGGGGCCGGCGGGCAGCGCCGGCCCGGAAAAAGGGCGAGGCCCCCCACCGCGGATGCGGTGCGGGGCCTCGCCCTGCGGCGCGGGGCCGGATCAGTCGCCGGAACCGGGAGTGGTCTTGGCGATCTGCATCAGGAACTCGGCGTTGCTCTTGGTCTGCTTCATCTTGTCCAGGAGCAGCTCGATGGCCTGCTGCGAGTCGAGCGCGTGCAGCACCCGGCGGAGCTTCCAGACGATCGCCAGCTCCTCGTTGCCGAGCAGGATCTCCTCCTTGCGGGTGGAGGACGCGTCGACGTCCACCGCCGGGAAGATCCGCTTGTCGGAGAGCTTGCGGTCGAGCTTGAGCTCCATGTTGCCGGTGCCCTTGAACTCCTCGAAGACCACCTCGTCGGCACGGGAGCCGGTCTCCACCAGGGCGGTGGCGAGGATGGTCAGCGAGCCCCCGTTCTCGATGTTGCGCGCGGCACCGAAGAACTTCTTCGGCGGGTAGAGCGCGGTCGAGTCGACACCGCCGGACAGGATGCGGCCGGAGGCGGGCGCCGCCAGGTTGTAGGCACGGCCCAGGCGGGTGATGGAGTCCAGCAGGATCACCACGTCGTGGCCCAGCTCCACCAGGCGCTTGGCCCGCTCGATGGCGAGCTCGGCGACGGTGGTGTGGTCCTCGGCCGGGCGGTCGAAGGTCGAGGAGATGACCTCGCCCTTCACCGACCGCTGCATGTCGGTGACCTCTTCCGGACGCTCGTCGACCAGGACGACCATCAGGTGGCACTCGGGGTTGTTGTGGGTGATCGCGTTGGCGATCGCCTGCATGATCATCGTCTTGCCGGTCTTCGGCGGGGCGACGATCAGACCGCGCTGGCCCTTGCCGATGGGCGACACCAGGTCGATGATCCGGGTCGTCAGCACGCCCGGGTCGGTCTCCAGGCGCAGCCGCTCCTGCGGGTACAGCGGGGTCAGCTTGCCGAACTCGGGGCGGTTGCGGGCACCGTCCGGGTCCATGCCGTTGACCGAGTCGAGGCGGACCATCGCGTTGAACTTCTCGCGGCGCTCGCCGTCGCGGGGCTGGCGCACCGCACCGGTGATGGCGTCGCCCTTGCGCAGGCCGTGCTTGCGCACCTGGGCGAGCGAGACGTAGACGTCGTTCTGGCCCGGCAGGTAGCCGGAGGTCCGGACGAACGCGTAGTTGTCGAGGATGTCGAGGATGCCCGCGACCGGGATGAGGACGTCGTCCTCGCCGATCTGCGGCTCGGCGGTGCCGCCGCCCTCGAAGCCCTCGCGGCGGCCGCGGCCCCGGCGGTCGCGGTAGCGGCCGCGACGGCCGCGACGGCCGTCGCCGAACTCGTCGTCGTCGTAGCCGCCGGCCTGCTGCTGCCCGGCGGGCTGGCCCTGTCGGCCGGCCTGGCTGTCCTGCTGGGTGCCGGCCTGCTGCTGGCCGCCCTGGCGCTCGGCCCGGTCGCGGTCGCGGCGGTTGCGGCGGTCGCGGCGGGACTCGCGGGCCTCGCCGTCCTGCGCCTCGGCGGTCTCGGTGCGCTCGCCGGCCTCGCGGCGGTCGCGCCGGTCGCGCCGGTCGCGGCGCTCGGCGGTGCGGCCCTCGCCCTCGGCGGTGCGGGGCTCGGCCGCCCGGGTCTCGGCCTTGGCCTCGGCGACGACGGTGCCGGCGGGCTCCGCGGCGGCCTCGGCGGCGGGGGCGCCGGCGGCGGAGGTGGCGCGGCGGCGGGTGCGCTCGGCACGGGCCGGGGCGGCCTCCGCGGCGGCCTGGACCGGGATCTCGATCTGGGCCTGCGGCTGCTCCGCGGCCGCGGCGGCAGCGGCGGTGGCGCGGGTGCGGCGGGCCGGCTTCTCCTCGGCGGGGGCGGCGGCGGGCGCCTCCTCGGCCTTGGCGGCGGTCTTGGCGGCGGTGCGCTTGGCGGCCGGGGCGGGCGCGGTGCCGCCGGCGAGCAGCGGGTCCCCGCCGCTCTTCTCCTTGATCGCCTCGATGAGCTGGCTCTTGCGCATGCGTCCGGTACCGCTGATTCCGAGGCCCGTGGCGAGCTTCTGGAGCTCGGCCAGGACCAGGCCGTCGAGGCCTGCGGCGGCGCTGCGACGGCGCCTGGCCGGGGCCGCGGGGGCGGCGGCTGCGTCCGACGCGTCTGCGTCCGGGCGCGCGCCCATCAGATCGGTGGTGTCGCTCACTAAGGGTCCTTCCCTGGAGCGGACGTCGGCCTGTCTGGCTCGGCGACCGGTTGTGCTGTCCTGACCAACGCCGAATCACGCTGGTCCGAGGCGGTTGTCCCCCCGAAAGGACGAGCCGATCGGGAGAAGCGATGCGAAGTGCGGTGCACTGTGGTGCGAAGTGGCGCGGTGGGCCGGTCTCGTGCCGGCCTCGCTGCCTGTTTGGTTCCCGGGCCCCCGTCGCGTGGCGGTACCTCGGGCTCCGCCCGCCCGTGCCTCAGTGGGGAGGCCGCGGGTGGGAGTCAGGTGCCGTCACGGCTTCGGGATGCGCCGCAGTCGCGCAGGCAGGCTGCGTACGCGCTGTGGTGGGCTCCCGGAAAATCGTGGTCCCGTCCTTCCGGACCCTGCAGGTGCGGACACTGCCAACCTGAAGGGGCGGGATCGGGACGTGGCGCACCGAGCCCCGGAGGACGTCTGGTGCAGCAATGAGGTTAACACTACCGACCCCCTGACACATTCCCCAGCCCTGTTCTTGTCAATCGTGTCCGTTCCCGCGGTTGTGGCCGCGTGCTGCTCCGGCTCACACGTCGAGCGGCAGTACACACGCACCGGTACGGTCCAACTCCAGCCGGTGGGCGGCGAACTCGGGCCCGGCGAGGCCGAGCACCTTGTCGGCGGACGCCTCGTCGGCGAGCGCCAGCACGGTGGGGCCCGCACCGGAGATCACGGCGGGGACGCCCTGCGCGCGCAGCACGGCCACCAGGGCGGCGCTGTCGGGCATCGCGGAGGCGCGGTAGTCCTGGTGCAGGCGGTCCTCGGTGGCCGTGAGCAACAGCTCGGGACGGCGGGTGAGGGCCTCGACGAGCAGCGCGGCACGGCCGGCGTTGACGGCGGCGTCGGCCAGCGGGACGGTCTTGGGCAGCAGGCCGCGGGCGGTCTCGGTGAGCACCTCGGTGGCGGGCACGAAGACCAGCGGGACGACCTGGTCGGACGGGTCGAGCACGATGGTGCGGGCGCCGTCCTCGGCCGTCCAGGCCACCGTGAAGTTGCCGCGCAGGCAGGCCGCGACGTTGTCCGGGTGGCCCTCCAGCTCGGAGGCGAGGGCGAGCAGGGCGTCGTCGTCCAGTGCGGAGGCCCCGCCGATGGTGACCGCGCGGGCGGCGACGATGCCGGCGCAGATGGCGGCCGAGGAGCTTCCGAGGCCGCGGCCGTGCGGTATCCGGTTGGCGCAGACGACCTCGAGGCCGCGCGGCTGGCCGCCGAGGCGGTCGAAGGCGGCCCGCATGGAACGGACGACCAGGTGGCGCTCGTCGCGGGGCAGGCTGTCGGAGCCCTCGCCGGCGATGTCCACCGAGAGCCCGGAGTCGGCGACCCGGACGACGATGTCGTCGTAGAGACCCAGGGCGAGTCCGAAGGCGTCGAAGCCGGGGCCGAGGTTGGCGCTGGTCGCGGGGACCCGGACCCGGACGGCGGCGGCACGGAACGCAGGACCGGCCATGCGGTGGACTCTCCTGGGGAATGAGGGCTGCCCGACGGGATGGGGCCAGCGGTGGTACGGCGGCGGAGCCCTGGACTCTAGAGACCCGGCGGTGCGGGAATTCGCGCATCATGCGCCTCCCGACGTAACCAGCCTATCGAAGACAGGTTCCACAGCGGTACACCCCGCTCGGCACCGATCTGCCGTGTTGCCGTTCATGGCCGGAAACCATGCGGAAATCAGCCTGGAAATCGGCGCTGAATCAACACGTAAGTGTCACTGCAGGACGGCCGCGGGCCGACCCCCGGAAGGGTCGGCCCGCGGTGCGCGTCGGCTGAGCCGGCGTCAGTCGAGCAGTCCGAGGCGCCGCGCGGCGGACTCGGCGTCGACCGGGACGATCTCGGGGCGCTGCGGGGCGCCGGCCACGGCCCAGTCCGGGTCCTTGAGACCGTTGCCGGTGACGGTGCAGACGATCCGCTGGCCCGGGTCGACCAGCCCGGCCTCGGCCTTGGCCAGCAGGCCGGCCACGCCGGAGGCCGAGGAGGGCTCCACGAAGACGCCCTCGCGCGAGGCCAACAGCCGGTAGGCGGACAGGATCTGACGGTCGGTCACCTTGTCGATGAGGCCGCCCGACTCGTCCCGCGCGGCGATGGCGAACTCCCACGAGGCGGGGTTGCCGATCCGGATGGCGGTGGCGATGGTCTGCGGGGAGCGGACGGGGGCGCCGTCCACGATCGGGGCCGAACCGGCCGCCTGGAAACCCCACATGCGCGGGGTGCGGGCGGCCAGGCCGTCCGCGGCGTACTCCCGGTACCCCTTCCAGTACGCGGTGATGTTGCCCGCGTTGCCGACCGGCAGGACGTGGATGTCGGGGGCGTCGCCGAGCATGTCGACGATCTCGAAGGCGGCGGTCTTCTGACCCTCGATCCGCACCGGGTTCACCGAATTGACCAGCGCCACCGGGTACTTCTCGGACAGCTCGCGGGCGAGCGTGAGGCAGTCGTCGAAGTTGCCGTCCACCTGCAGGATCTGGGCGCCGTGGATGATGGCCTGGCCCATCTTGCCGAGCGCGATCTTGCCCTGCGGAACCAGCACGGCCGGCACCATGCCGGCCCGCACCGCGTAGGCGGCGGCGGAGGCGGAGGTGTTGCCGGTGGAGGCGCAGATGACCGCCTGGGCACCCTCCTCCTTCGCCTTGGAGATGGCCATCGTCATGCCGCGGTCCTTGAAGGACCCGGTGGGGTTGGCGCCCTCGACCTTGAGGTAGACGTCGCAGCCGGTGCGCTCGGACAGCACCCGGGCCGGGACGAGCGGCGTGCCGCCCTCCAGCAGGGTCACCACCGGGGTGGCGTCGGTGACCGGAAGCCGGTCGCGGTACTCCTCGATGAGGCCGCGCCACTGGTGGGTACGGGCGCCGCTCACTCTGCTCTCGGCGATCGCGTTCATGATCGATTACTCCCCTTCGACCCGCATGATGCTGGCCACGTCGCGCACGCTGTCCAGCGCACGGAGCTTGTCGACCGTCGCCGACAGCGCGGCGTCGGTGGCGCGGTGGGTGACCACGACGAGCGAGGCGTCGCCGTCGCGGCCCTGCTGGCGCACGGTGTCGATGGAGACGCCGTGCTCGGCGAAGACGGACGCGACCTGGGCCAGCACGCCCGCGCGGTCGTCGACGTCCAGGCTGACGTGGTAGCGGGTGACGACCTCGTCCATCGGCTTGGCCGGCAGCCTGGTGTACACCGAGTCGCCCGGACCGGTGGCACCGGCCAGCTTGTTGCGGCAGACCGCGACCAGGTCGCCGAGGACGGCGGAGGCGGTCGGCGAACCGCCGGCGCCCGGGCCGTAGAACATCAGCCGGCCGGCCGCCTCGGACTCCACGAACACCGCGTTGTACGCCTCGCGGACGGAGGCCAGCGGGTGGGTCAGCGGGATCATCGCGGGGTGGACCCGGGCGGTCACCGACTCGCCGTCGGCGGCGCGCTCACAGATCGCCAGCAGCTTGACCACGCAGCCCATCTGCTTGGCGGAGGCGATGTCCGCGGCGGTCACCTCGGTGATGCCCTCGCGGTACACCTCGGCGGCGGTGACCCGGGTGTGGAAGGCGATGCCGGCCAGGATCGCGGCCTTGGCGGCGGCGTCGAAGCCCTCGACGTCCGCGGTGGGGTCGGCCTCGGCGTAGCCCAGCGCGGTGGCCTCCTCCAGCGCCTCGGAGTACCCGGCGCCGGTGGAGTCCATCTTGTCGAGGATGAAGTTGGTGGTGCCGTTGACGATGCCCAGCACCCGGTTGACCTTGTCGCCGGCCAGCGACTCGCGCAGCGGGCGGATCAGCGGGATCGCACCGGCCACCGCGGCCTCGTAGTACAGGTCGACGCCCGCGGCGGCGGCCTTCTCGTGCAGCTCGGCGCCGTCCTGGGCGAGCAGCGCCTTGTTGGCGGAGACCACCGAGGCGCCGTTCGCGAAGGCGGACAGGATGTGCTGTTTGGACGGCTCGATGCCGCCGACCACCTCGACCACCACGTCGATGTCGCCCCGGTTGACCAGGGCCTCCGCGTCGGTGGTGATGAGGTGTTCGGGCACCCCGGGGCGCGGCCGGCCGGCCCGGCGCACGGCGATCCCGGCGAGTTCGACCGGCGCGCCGATCCGCGCGGCGAGGTCGTCGGCCGTCGTCGTCATGATGCGCGCCACCTCGGAGCCCACCACACCACAGCCCAGCAACGCCACCTTCAGCGGGCGCGTACGCATCATCCGACTCCGCTCTGCATTCTCGGTCTCCGCCGGGCGATTCCCCTTGCCCGACGGTATTCGGTCTCTACCAGTCTCCGGGACTTTCCGCGCAGATCTACGGCCGGTCCATGATCTGAGACAAGAATTTCGTCAGCCGATATCGAGACGCAGGAGATCCTCCTCCGTCTCGCGCCTGACGATCACCCGGGCCGCACCGTCGGAAACGGCGACCACCGGAGGCTTGAGTGCGTGGTTGTAGTTGCTGGCCATCGACCGGCAGTACGCGCCGGTGGCCGGCACCGCGATCAGGTCGCCGGGGGCCAGGTCGGCCGGCAGGAAGGCGTCCCGGACCACGATGTCGCCGGACTCGCAGTGCTTGCCCACCACGCGGACCAGCATCGGCTCGGCGTCGCTGCTGCGCGAGACCAGCGCCACGGAGTACTCGGCGTCGTACAGCGCGGTGCGGATGTTGTCGGACATGCCGCCGTCCACGCTGACGTAGGTGCGCAGGCCCTCCAGCAGCTTGACGGTGCCCACCTCGTACAGGGTGAACGCGGTCGGGCCGACGATCGCGCGGCCGGGCTCGACGGAGAGCCGCGGGGTGCTCAGCTGCGCGGCGGCGCACTCGCGGCGGACGATCTCCGCCAGTGCGGCGGCGATCTCGGCCGGCTCGCGCGGGTCGTCCTCGCTGGTGTACGCGATGCCGAGGCCGCCGCCGAGGTCGATCTCGGGCAGCTCGATGCCGTGCTCGTCGCGGATCTGCGCGAGCAGGCCGACCACCCGGCGGGCCGCGACCTCGAAGCCGGCGGTGTCGAAGATCTGCGAGCCGATGTGCGAGTGGATGCCGCGCAGCTCCAGGCTCTCCGGGTGGGCCAGCACCCGGCGCACCGCCTCCGCGGCCGCGCCGCCGTTCAGCGACAGACCGAACTTCTGGTCCTCGTGCGCGGTGGCGATGAACTCGTGGGTGTGCGCCTCGACGCCGACCGTGATCCGGATCAGCACCGGCTGCCGGACGCCCTGCCGCTCGGCGACCGCCGCGAGCCGCTCGATCTCCTCGTAGGAGTCGACGACGACGTGGCCGACCCCGGCCTTCACCGCCTGCTCCAGCTCGTGCACCGACTTGTTGTTGCCGTGCAGCGCGAGGCGCTCCCCCGGCATGCCGGCGGCCAGCGCGACGGCCAGCTCGCCGCCGCTGCACACGTCGAGGTTCAGGCCCTCCTCGTGCAGCCAACGGACGACCGCCTTGGAGAGGAAGGCCTTTCCGGCGTAGTAGACGTCCGCGTCGGTCCCGAAGGCGTCCCGCCAGGCGCGGGCCCGGGCCCGGAAGTCCGCCTCGTCCATGACGTACGCCGGGGTGCCGAACTCCGCCGCCAGCGCCTTCACGTCGAGGCCGCCGACGGTGACGGTGCCGTCCTCGGCGCGGGCGACGGTCTTCGACCAGACCTTGGGGTCGAGCGCGTTCAGGTCGGCCGGCGGGGCCTGGTAGTGGCCCTCGGGCAGCACGTCGCCGTGGCGGGGGCCTGCGGGGTGGGCGGAGCGGCTCATCGTGTTCGCTTCCTTGCCTTGCGGGGCTTATGGCGAGGGGCGGCGAACGGTCTCCGTCGACCGTCCGCCGCCCCCGCCGTGCGCATGGGGGTTGTTGCTTACATCCGCTCGGGGGCGGATACGCCGAGCAGCGTCAGGCCGTTGGCGAGCACCGTGCGCGTCGCCTCGACCAGCCAGAGGCGCGCACGGTGCGTGTCCGTGAGCTCCTCGTCGCCCTTCGGCAGGAACATGCAGTTCTCGTACAGGCGGTGGTACTTGCCTGCGAGGTCCTCGAGGTAGCGCGCGACCCGGTGCGGCTCGCGCAGCTCGCCGGCCGTGGCGATGACGCGCGGGAACTCGCCCAGCGCGCCGAGCATGTCGCTCTCCCACTGGGTGGCGAGCAGCTCCGGTTTGAAGTCCTCGGCCGCACCCTTGTCGACGCCGAGCTCGGCGGCCTTGCGCGCGACGCCGCACATCCGGGTGTGCGCGTACTGCACGTAGAAGACCGGGTTCTCGTTCGACTGGCTGGTGACCAGGTCGATGTCGATGGTGATGGTGGAGTCGGTGGAGGAACGCGCCAGCATGTACCGCGCCGCGTCCACGCCGATCCAGTCGACGACGTCGTCGATGGTGATGATGTTGCCGGCGCGCTTGGAGAGGCGGACCTCCTGGCCGTCGCGCAGCATCTTCACGAACTGGCCGATCCGGACCTCGATGTTGCGGTCCATGTCGTCGCCGGCGCAGGCCGCGATGGCCTTGAGCCGGTTGACGTAGCCGTGGTGGTCGGCGCCGAGCATGTAGACCGAGACCTCGGAGCCGCGGTCCCGCTTGCTCAGGTAGTAGGCGGCGTCGGCGGCGAAGTAGGTGGTCTCGCCGTCGGCCTTGATCAGGACCCGGTCCTTGTCGTCGCCGAAGTCCGTGGTGCGCAGCCAGATGGCGCCGTCCTGGTCGAAGACGTGGCCCTGCTCGCGCAGCCGGTCGATGGCCTGCTCGACGGCGCCCGAGTCGTGCAGCGACTTCTCGGAGAACCAGGTGTCGAAGTGCACCCCGAACTCTTCCATCGACCGCTTGATCTCGGCCACCATGAGCTTCAGGCCCTCGGCCCGGAAGACCTGGAGCTGCTCCTCCTCGGGCAGCTCGAGCACGCCGGGCACGCCGTCGGTGATCGCCTTGGCGATGTCGACGATGTACTCGCCGACGTAGCCGTCCTCGGGGACGGGCTTGCCGTTGGCGACCGCCTGCAGCGACCGGGCGAACTTGGTGATCTGCACGCCGGCGTCGTTGAGGTAGTACTCGGTGGTGACGTCGGCACCGGTGGCCCGCAGGACACGGGCCAGCGAGTCGCCGACGGCCGCCCAGCGGACGCCGCCGATGTGGATCGGACCGGTCGGGTTGGCCGACACGAACTCCAGGTTGATCTTCAGGCCCTTGAGGGCCTCGTTCCGGCCGTACGCCTGGCCGGCCTCGACCACCGTGCGGGCCAGCAGGCCCTGGGCGGCGGCGTCGAGGGTGATGTTCAGGAAGCCCGGACCGGCGATGTCGACCTTCGCGACGCCGGTGGTCTCTCGCAGGCGGGCGGCCAGCAGTTCCGCAACGGCTCGCGGCGGCATACCGGCCGGCTTCGCGAGCTGGAGGGCCACGTTGGTGGCGTAGTCGCCGTGGTCCCTGTTCTTGGGCCGCTCGACCGTCACGTGCTCGGGCACGGCGACGGCCAGCTCGCCCGCCTCTACGGCGGCGCTCACTGCGGCCTGGACTGCCTGGGAAAGCTCTGCGGGTGTCACGACGCCAAGCGTAGGCGAGACGGGGTGGCCGTCCGCCACTCGGTTTACCCGTTGAGACGCGTTGCACCAGGGAGCGGGACGGTCAAGCCCGGTCTGTTCGCCCAGAGCGGAATGCCACCGGGCGGTCGCCGCCCCCGAAGGCGTACCCGGGCGGGCGGCCCCCGCCCCCCTCCTCGGCAGCCGGGCCCGGCAGCATCAGCCGGCGCACCAGGGCCACCAGGTCGGCCGGGTCGAAGGGCTTGGCGAGGTAGCCGTCCACCCCCACCGACTCCCCCTTGTCGAGGTCGGCCGGCGTGCAGGCGCTCACGATGGCGATCGGCAGGGCCCTGGTCTCCGGGGCGGCACGGAGCCGGGCCGCGGTGCGGAGGCCGTCGAGCCGCGGCATCACCACGTCCAGCGTCACCACGTCGGGGCGCACCCGGCGGACGACCTCCAGGCACTCGGCGCCGTCGGCGGCGGTGACCACCTCGAAGCCCTCGAGCTCCAGGTTCACTCTGATCAGCTGGCGGATCACCTCGCTGTCGTCCACCACGAGGACCCGCCCGGACGTTCCCGGCACATCACCGAGGGTAGCCGCGCGCCCACCCTTCCGTCCGGCCTTTGCCGAGTTCCGCCCTCCGGGCACGGCCGCGGCCGCTCCGAAACCCGTGCACGGATCGCCGTCCGGGCCTGGTAGTGTTCTCCACGTCGCAGCAAGTCGCGACGGCCGAAAGGCCCCCGTAGCTCAGGGGATAGAGCACCGCCCTCCGGAGGCGGGTGCGTAGGTTCGAATCCTACCGGGGGCACTTCTGTGTAAGTGAAGCGAAAGCCCAGCTCAGCGGATCGATCCGCGAAGCTGGGCCTTCGTCGTTTTCCGGGCGAGTTTCCGCCCGTGCCACTCACGTGCCAGATGCGTCCGGCTCCCTCGGCTCGGGAACCCGCCGGCGGCCCCTCCCCCGGGCCTTCTTGATGGCGGAGTCCATCCCGCGGGCGATCAGGAGGTCCCGCTCGCCCCGCATGTGCTGGTAGCGCAGGGCCGCATCCATGGTCGAGTGCCCCATGCGGTGCATCAGCTCCCGGGTGCTCGCCCCGGTGTCGGCCGCCAGGTTGTTGCCGGTGTGCCGGAGGTCGTGGAAGCGGATGCTGTCCGCCTCGGTCTCGCCCAGAGCCCGGCTCCAGTCCACCTCGGAGTCGGCCAGCGCGGTTGTCCACACGTTGTGGAAATTGCTCCGCCGCAGCAGACCGCCCCGAGGGCCGACGAAGACCCGCCCGGCAGCCCCGTCCTCTCCGAACCAGCGCAGGTGCTCAGCCAGCTCCACCACGATGGAAGAGGGGAAGGCCACCGGCCGCACACCCGCGTCACTCTTGGGCCGCTTGACCTTGAGCTGGCCGGTCTGGAGTTCAGCTTGGGCCCGCCGCACCCGGACGATCCCTCGGTCCAGATCGACATCCCGCCGGCGGAGTGCGGCGAACTCGCCGAACCGGAGCGTGGAGAAGGCCGCCATCAGCACGAGTGCCCGGTAGCGCGGCTCGATCGAGTCGGCGATCGCGTAGACCTCCTCGATGGTGAGCACCGGCCGCTCGGCGGAGTCCTCCTTGTCCGCCCCCTTGATCCGGCACGGGTTCCGCTCGATCAGGCCGTCCTCGTCCGCGGCCGTGTTCAGGATGGCCCGCAGCACCCGGTACGACTTCGCGACGGTCGCCGCGCCGATCTCGGCTTCGAGCATCGCGGAGCGCCACGAGCGGACACCGGCTGTCGTGATGGCTGCGACCGTCCCTGCCCCGAAGGTCGGCTTGATGTAGAGGCGGAGCACGCCCTCGTACCGCTCCAGGGTCCGATCGGCGAGGCCCCGCTCCCGCAGCCAGGTGTCCGCGTAGTCGCCGAAGTTCACCTGCCCCGCGTCCGGGTCTTTGAGCTGGCCGCGCGCCATGTCGGCTTCGATCAGCGTCAGGGCCAGCTCGGCGTCCGTCTTGGTCGGATAGGTCTGCTCAGCCGAGCGGAGCTGGCCGGTCACCGGGTGCCGGTAGCGGGCCTGCCAGCGGCCGGAGGGGAGCTGGCGGACCGAGCCGAAGCGCCGGCGGTTGCCCTTTGTGTTCGCCATCAGGCCACCACCCGCAGGCGGCGCGGCCGGGACACGGCCCGGACGGTGTTCGACTCGATGAAGTCGGCGAGGACGCTCTCCTTGATGCGGACGTGGCGTCCGACCTTCACGAAGGCGATCCGGCGTTCGGCGATCAGGCGGCGCGGGAAGCGCTCCTTGCTGGTCTCCCAGGTGCCGAGCAGCTTGGCAACCTCCTCCACAGTCAGCAGGCGGTCCATGTGCTGTTGTCCTCCTCTTGGGCGAGTTGGGTCATGAGTTCCTGGCGGTCGGTGGTGCGGCGTTCGTTCAGCTCGCGGGCGACGGCGGCGGCGAGCATCGATTCGCCGGGCGAGTTGCCCGCTCCGGCGAAGCTCCAGTGCGCGACGACGAGGGTCTCGGCGTCGGCCAGGTCGTCAAGGTCGGGCAGGCCAGCGGCCAGCAGCCGCTCGCGCAGGCCCTGGCGTGCCTCGGCGGCGCGGTAGTCGGCGCGGACCTGGCGGAGCGCGCCGAGGGTGGTCGAGTAGGTGGGCGACTTCGAGGAGAAGTGGCCGCGGAAGCCGAGCATGTGGGACCAGTGCGCCAGCAGCCGGTCCGGATACAGGCCGTCCAGGTCCCAGCAGGTCTCGATCAGGCGCCGGGTGTGGGTGGGCAGCTGGTGCCGGTCGAGTTCGTGGCGCTCCAGGATGCGCCGGTCCACGGTCTCGGTGGCCTCTGCCGACTTGGTGGCGTACTTGGCGACGTAGGAGGCGACGGCCTGTTCGGAGATCTCGCCGGAGCCGAAGGCGCCGATCGGCCGGACGTCCACCTGCGCGCCCCAGCGCAGGACCCGGGCCGGGTGTTCTCCGGCGGCGGCGACGGGCACGGCGGCACGCTGGGCGGCGGCGCGGATCGCGGCGTCCAGCAGGGCCACGGTCGCCCAGTCGGGCGGGGGTGAGTCGGGTCCGGTGGGGCCGTCGATGCGGATCACCGCGTGGAAGTGCACGGCCCCGCGGCGCTGGTACTCGGCGACCTTCCCGAACGAGAGCTTCGCCTGCTCCTTGAACTCCCGCTGGTAGAGGCCGGCCATCTTCGCCATGACCCGGAACAGGTAGATCGTGAAGCGCCGCCACAGGTCCGGGGCGTGGTTGTTCCACAGCACCGCGTGCGCGTAGTCGTACCGGTCCGCATCGAGCGGAGTGCCGAGGATCGGCGAGCCCGCGGGGTGGGCGGTGCCGCAGCGGCAGACGCCCCGCTCGGGCCGGTTGTGGACCGGGCCGAACGACGGCGCGGTGAGGGTGGCGAACACCCGCGGGTGGGAGCGCACCGCCACCGGCACGCCCTTGTCCTGGTCCCCGGCGAGCCCGGCCCGGATCAGGTGGAAGGTGTCCGCGGAGTAGGTACGGGCGCAGGACGGGCAACGGGACGCCCGCCGGTTCCCGCACGCCACCTTCAGGCGGTGGCCGGGCTCGTGCTGGGTCGAATACCGGTGCCAGACCGCTCCGGTCGGGGCGTGGGTGAGGGTGCGGAAGCCCTGGAGGTGGATCGGGTTCGCGCAGCCGCCGGTCCGGCGGATCTGCTCCTGGAGCTTGGGCAGGTCCCCGCGGGCGGCGAGGCGGGCCAGGTCCGCAACAGCGAGCCGGTCCGCCTCGGCGGTGGGCCGGTGGGTCACCACGCAGTCCCCGTCCCGCGGCAGGGGCGGCAGTCGGGCCCGGGGACCGGCTCGGCGCCCTGCTGGCGGAGCCAGGTGAAGCCCCAGCCGAAGCACTCCGGGCAGCAGTCGGTTTCGGTGGCCGACGGTTCCACCAGCACCAGGACGACCGTGGGCTCGGCGGTGGTGGTCGGGGTAGTCATGCGGCCACCGCCAGCGTTCCGGCCCGGCGGGCGCCGTGGGCGGTGCAGGGGCGGAAGAACGGGCTGTCGTCGGTGGCTTCGGCGAGCGGGATCGGCACCCAGCCGGTGTGGCCGTCGTTCTCGTCCCACACCCGGACGTGGCACGGGCAAGCACCGCCCAGGCCGTACAGGTGGCTCACGCAGTCGCACGGCACCGGCAGGCCGACGGTGCCGGACAGCGCGCCGTCCAGGTCGACCACCCGCAACGTACCGAAGCAGGACGGGCACGAGCCGGAGACGCTGGAAGGCAGCGGGGAGAGGGGCGTTGCGGGCATGATGGAACCCCCTTCGAGGGAGCCCGGGGCGGTGACGTGCTTGGCGGCTTGGACACCGCCCCGGGGCAAAGGACTGACGATCAGTTCTTCTTCGCGTTCTTGCGGTCCGAGCGCTCCTCGGACGCGATCGCCACACGCCACAGCAGCGACTTCATCTCGCCGGACGCCGGCCGCGACTGTCGGCTCTCGTCCGCGGTCTGGGTCTCGTACGGCCCGGAGCCCGGGGTGTTGACCCACTCCCGGATCAGCGCGCTGTCGTGCTCCCGGTTCTCCCGGAACTTCTTGAACATCTCGCTCTCCCTGTTCGAGTGAAGGAAGGGGGCGGTGACGTGCATGGCGGCTTGGACACCGCCCCCACCGAGTGCTTGGCGGCTGGTGCTACATCTCTAGAGAACCAAGCATCTCTAGAGATGTCAACGGCTTGTCGGAGCTCGCTGCGGGCAGACGTCAGCCCTAGGATGTCTAGAGAAGAGGGAGGAGGGCCGATGGCCAGCGGCAACAGCGAGAAGCAGCCCAAGTACCAGCGGATCGCCAATGCGCTCAAGGCGGCGATCGAGTCCGGCGAGTACCGGCCCGGCGATCGACTGCCGGGCGAGAACGACCTGATGGAGACCTATGGCGTGGCCCGCATGACGGCCCGCCAGGCACTCGGCGTTCTGCAGAGCGAGGGCATTGCCGAGGCCCGGAAGGGCGCCGGTGTCTTCGTCCGGGATTTCAAGCCCCTCCGCCGACGGGGCATCCAGCGCCTGGCCCAGGAGCAGTGGGGATCGGGCCGCTCGATCTGGTCGGCCGACATCGAGAACCGCACGCTGGTCGTCGACCAGGTCGCCGTCACCGAGGAAGGTGCGCCCGAGCACGTCGCCCCGGTGCTCGGCGTGGAGCCCGGCGAGGCTACCTGCGTCCGCAGCCGTCGCTTCGTGCTGGACGGCAAGCCGGTCCTGCTCTCGACCTCTTACCTGCCCGCGCAGCTGGTCGCCGGGACGCGCATCACCGAGGAGGACACCGGCCCCGGCGGGACGTACGCCCGGCTGGCCGAGATCGGCGCCAAGCCCGTGCACTTCCGCGAGGAGATTCGATCCCGGATGCCCACCGCCAACGAGACCGCGAGGCTCGGACTTGGCGCTGGCACCCCGGTCATCCTGGTCTGCCGCACGGCATTCGCCGAGGAGGGCCAGGCGGTCGAGGTCAACGAGATGACCCTCGACGCGGCCTCATACGTGCTGGAGTACGACTTCGACGCGTGACCAGCTCACACCCCAAGCCACGGCGGGTAGTTGGTGGGGAGGGGTGAGGGGTTGTTACGAGTTTCTCTACTTCATCAAGGCGCCTCGCTCCGCTCGGCGGGCGGGGCGGGCGGAGCCCACGGGGAAGGCACATCACGGCGGGATCGGAGATCACCGGCGAGATTCCCGGCCTCCTGGAACTACTGGACGTAGCCTCACAATGTTCGGGGTGCCGCGCCTGCGGCGCGGCGGCGCCGGCCGTCCTCCGGCGCGCGCCCCGCCTCCTGTCTTCGCCCCGGCT
>NZ_JBFAXX010000044.1:0-74647 GCF_040680995.1 Kitasatospora sp. NPDC051914 | reverse complement strand
GTGTTTTTCTGCGTGTTGTACTCCCCCCCCCCCACTAGGGCCCCGCCGGCCGCCGCCCCCCCCCCCCGCGGGGGGGGGGGGCCCCCCCCCCGTTCCGGGCCCGGAGCCGCGCCGGGTTCAGAGCGAGCCGGGGCGCACCAGGCCCGACTCGTAGGCGTACACCGCGGCCTGCACCCGGTCGCGCAGCTGCAGCTTGGTCAGCACATGGCCGACGTGCGTCTTGACCGTCGTCTCGCTGACGAACAGCTCCGCGGCGATCTCCGCGTTCGACAGCCCGCGGGCGACCAGCCGCAGCACCTCCACCTCGCGCTCGGTCAGCGCGCCCAGGGCCTGCGGCGGCGCCTCCTCGCCGGAGGGCAGCTTGGTGGCGTACATGTCCAGCAGCCGTCGGGTCACCGAGGGCGCCAGCATCGCCGCGCCGTCGGCCACCACCCGGATCGCCTGCACCAGCTCCTCGGCCGGCACGTCCTTCAGCAGGAAGCCGCTGGCCCCGGCGCGCAGCGCCTCCACCACGTACTCGTCCAGGTCGAAGGTGGTCAGCACCAGCACCTTCGCCGGGCCGTCCCGGCCGGGGCCGGAGATCCGGCGGGTCGCCTCCACCCCGTCCATCCGCGGCATCCGGATGTCCATCAGCACCACGTCCGGCTGGAGCGCCCGGACCTGCTCCAGCGCCTGCTGGCCGTCCCCGGCCTCCCCGACCACCACCAGGTCGGACTCGGCCTCCAGGATCATCCGGAAACCGGTGCGAAGCAGCGGCTGGTCGTCGACCAGCAGCACTCGGATCGTCACCTACGACTCCTTGCTCACCATGAGATCCCCCGTGGGATCGTCGTCGGTCGTTCTCTGCACCGGCACGGGCAGCGGCAGCGGGTACGGCGGGGGAGTGCCCCCGAACTCCGGGCACCGGCTCTTGTGGTCGCACCAGTCGCACAGCCGGTTGCGGGTCGCGGGGAAGTCGCCCGTCTCCACCGCCCGGGAGATCGCCTCCCACAGCGCCCGCAGCTTGCGCTCCACCGACAGCAGGTCCGCCTCGTCCGGGTCGTACGTGACGACGTCCCCGCCGCCGCCCAGGTACACCAGCTGCAGCCGACGCGGGACGACGCCCTTCCAGCGCCACACCACCAGCGCGTAGAACTTCATCTGGAACATCGCCTTGCCCTCGAAGTCCCGCGAGGGCGCCCGGCCGGTCTTGTAGTCGACCAGCCGCACCTCGCCGGTCGGGGCGACGTCCACCCGGTCGATGTAGCCGCGCAGCAGCACCCCCGGATCCAGCGGCGTCTCCACGTACAGCTCGCGCTCCACCGGGTGCAGCCGGGTCGGGTCCTCCAGCCGGAACCAGCGGTCCACCAGCTTCTCCGCGTCGGCCAGCCAGCCGGCCAGCGCCGAGCCGTCCGGATCGTCCGGGAACAGTTCGGCCAGCTCCGGCCGCTCGCCCAGCAGACGCTCCCACTGCGGGCGCAGCAGCGACCGCGCGAGCTCCGCCGTCCGCTCGGCCGGCGGGTGGTCGAACAGCCGCTCCAGCACCGCGTGCACCACCGTGCCGCGGGTCGCCGCCGCACTCGGCGGCTCCGGCAGCCGGTCGATCACCCGCAGCCGGTACAGCAGCGGGCAGGTCATGAAGTCGCCGGCGCGCGAGGGCGACAGGCCCGTCGGCGCGGCAGCCGGCCTGGGCGGCGGCGCGGTGTCCTTCTGGTGCATGCCCCGACCCTATTGCCCCCGGCTCACATCCCGCTGCCAGCCCGCTGACAGCGGCACCGCTGCACCGGCCCGATCCGGGGTATCACCCCCGTACGGGCACCACCGGAACGAGGCCCGGGGCGCGGCGCGAGGGGCGCGCGCGGTATCCGGACGGAGATCACGTAGCGTGGGCGCGACGATGCGGGCCACGGCCGACGGGACGGGCCGGGGCCACGGTGGCGACAGCGACGAGAGCGACGAGAGCGAAGGGGACGCGGTGAGCGACACCAGGGGGCAGCGGACCTCCGACCAGCCGTCGGCGGGCCGGCCCGAGAGGCCGGAGCCGCGCGGCGGCATCCTCATGGGCCGCCCGTTCGGCGTCCCGGTGTACGTCACGCCCTCGTGGTTCGTCATCGCCGCCCTGATCACCTGGATCTTCGGCGGACGGCTCTCCGAGGTGCTGCCCGACCTCGGCGCCACCCGCTACCTGGTCTCGTTCTCCTTCGCCGTCGCCTTCTACGCCTCCGTCCTGGTGCACGAACTGGCGCACACCGTCGTCGCGCTCCGCTACAAGCTCTCGGTGCGACGCATCCAGCTCCAGTTCTTCGGCGGCGTCTCCGAGATCGAGAAGGAGGCCGAGACCCCCGTCCGCGAGTTCTGGCTGGCCTTCGTCGGCCCGCTGCTCTCGCTCGTCCTCGGCGGCGTCTTCTACCTCGCCCTGACCGGCGTCGACACCGACACCGTGCCCGGCGTGCTGCTCGCCGGCCTCATGGTCAGCAACCTCGTCGTCGCCGCCTTCAACCTGCTGCCCGGCCTCCCGCTGGACGGCGGCCGGATGCTGCGCGCCGTCGTCTGGGGCATCACCGGCCGCCCGATGGCCGGCACCGTCGCCGCCGCCTGGGTCGGCCGCGGGCTCGCCCTGCTCGTGCTCTTCGGCCTGCCGCTGTTCAGCGCCTCCCGCGACCCGCAGCAGTCCACCTCCGACAGCCTGATCGACGGCGTCCTCGCCGCGGTCCTCGCCGTGATCATCTGGAACGGGGCGAGCGGCGCCGTCCGCAACGCCCGGCTGCGGGAGGCCCTGCCCGGCCTCGCCCTGCGCGACCTCGCCCGCCGGTCCGTCGACGTCCCCGCCGACACCCCGCTCGGCGAGGCGCTGCGCCGCGCCCGCGAGGCCCAGGCCGGGGCGATCGTCGTGGTGGACGGCCGCGGCGAGCCCACCGCCCTGGTCACCGAGGCCGCCGTCGCCAAGGTGCCCGAGCACCGCCGCCCCTGGATCGCCGTCGGCGCCGTCGCCCGCGACATCGAGCCCGGCATGCGGCTGGACGTCGGCCTCACCGGCGAGGAACTGCTCACCGCCCTGCGCGGCGCCCCCGCCACCGAGTACCTGGTCGTCCGCCCCGACGGCACCCCGTACGGCGTGCTGGCCCTCGCCGACCTCGAACGCAGACTCGCCCGCGAGGTCGGCGGCCGCCGGTGACCCACCGGGGCGCCCCCGGTGGTGACCCCGTCCGCCTCGGCCCCGGCGGACTGGTCGGGGGAGGTCCGGCGTTCCTTTAGGATTGTCGGCATGTCCGAACCGACCGGTGCCACCCGCCGACGCGGGCCCTTCCAGGTCGGGGACCAGGTCCAGCTGACCGACCCCAAGGGCCGCCACTACACGTTCACGCTCCAGGCCGGGAACCAGTTCCACACCCACAAGGGTGCGTTCCCGCACGACGAGCTGATCGGCGCCCCCGAGGGCACGGTCGTACGCACGACGGGCAACGTCCCGTACCTCGCGCTGCGCCCCCTGCTCCCCGACTACGTCCTGTCCATGCCCCGCGGCGCGGCGGTGATCTACCCCAAGGACGCGGGTCAGATCCTGGCGATGGCCGACATCTTCGCGGGCGCCCGCGTGGTCGAGGCCGGCGTCGGCTCCGGCGCGCTCTCCACCTACCTGCTGCGCGCCGTCGGCGACACCGGCATGCTGGCCTCCTACGAGCGCCGCGAGGACTTCGCCGAGATCGCCCGCGGCAACGTGGAGCGCTACTTCGGCGGCCCGCACCCGGCGTGGAAGCTGACCGTCGGCGACCTCCAGGACAACCTGGTCGAGACCGACGTCGACCGCGTCATCCTGGACATGCTCGCCCCCTGGGAGTGCCTGGACGTCGCCTCCAAGGCGCTCGTCCCCGGCGGCCTCATCTGCTGCTACGTGGCCACCACCACGCAGATGTCCAAGACCGTCGAGGCGCTGCGCGAGCACGGCACCTTCACCGAGCCGCAGGCCTGGGAGACCATGGTCCGCACCTGGCACCTCGAGGGCCTGGCCGTCCGCCCGGACCACCGCATGATCGGCCACACCGGCTTCCTGCTCACCGCCCGCCGCCTCGCGGACGGCGTCGAGCCGCCGCTGCGCCGCCGCCGCCCGGCCAAGGGCGCCTACGGCGAGGACTACGACAACGGCACCCCGGAGCCCTCGCTGGCCGAGCGGGCGGCCGCCCGCCGCGCGGCCCGCGAGACGGCCGCGGCCGAGGGCGTCGACCTGCCCTGACACCGTGACGCAGCACCCGCGAGGGGCGGCGAGCCGGGAGACTTCCCCCGGTGCGCCGCCCCTCGCGGCGTTGCCGGGGCGCCCTGCCGTGACGAGCCGTCGCCCGGGGTCCCGCAGCCGGCGATCATGTGGCAGGATGCTCGCTCACGACACCCCCCTTTCCGCGCCCTGCGGGGCGCCTTCCGGGGGAGTGGTCCGCCCGGCGGGCGCAGCGAGGTGGGGGGTCCCTCGCGGGGCCGCGGGCACCCGGGCCCGGGGGAGCCCCGACACGTACCAGCAGCAGCGGCCGAGGCGGAGCACATCATGACCACGAGCGGCATGACCACGAGCGGCGCACCGAAGGGACCGGGGCACGCGCGCAGCGGGCTCAAGCACTGGGCCCTGGTGGCGGCCGGCTGCGGCGCGGTGGTCGCCGGCGCACTGGCGGCGGACCCGGCGCAGGGCACCCCCACCCCCACCCGCCCCACCGCCAAGCCCGCGCCGAGCGCCGCCGCGCCGGACCCGGCGAAGGCCGAACTTCCCCTTGACTGCGGGCCCTTCACCGTCTCCGTGGCACTGCGGGCCAGTGCCGAGGTGGACGGCGTGCCGACCACCGTGGTGGCCGCGCACTGCGCCGCCGACAACGGCACCCCGCCGGACGGCGTCTTCCTGCTCACCAACGGCCCGGACGGCCGCCCCGAGGTCGCCGCGACGCTGCTCGACCCGCTGAAGGACGGCCTGACGGTCACCGCCCTCACGGTGCGCAGCGACGGCGAGATCCGCGGCCGGGCGCAGGGCTACTCCTCGCTCGACGTCCCGCGCTGCTGCCCCGACCGCCTGGTGGAGCTCAGCTGGACGCGCCACGGCGACCGCTGGGTGCGGGCACAGAGCGCCGCGCCGGCGGGCCAGGTCTGACGGCCCGTCCCCGCGCGGCCTGAGCCGGGCTCAGCCCGGCCCCGCTCACTCGGCGTCGGGGCCGTACACCTCGACGCGGTCGCGCACCCGGCGCACGTGGATGCAGTCGCCGGGGCACTCCTTGGCCGAGTCGACGACGTCCTGAAGCAGGGTCAGCGGCACCGGCACCGTCTCGCCGGGCTGCTGGCGCAGTTCGTCGTCGTCGCCCTTGACGTAGGCGAGGCCGTCGATGTCCAGCTCGAAGACCTCCGGCGCGTACTGCGCGCAGATCCCGTCGCCCGTGCACAGATCCTGGTCGATCCAGACTTCGAGCTCTTCGCCGGTCGCCGACATGTCCCCTGCCGTTTCTGTCCTGGAACGCCCCGCTTCGCGCGGCATTTCCCCTCTCACTCCAGAGCCGACCTTACCCCCGCCCTGCTTTGAACCGTTGAGCGGTGGGCACATCCACTACCAGAGGGGAAGCAACGCAAGGGCGAAGATCGGACACGCCCGATCCATCTTTCTGATCTAGGGGTTTACAGACCCCTGGCTGCAGGTAGGTTTGGGTCGTCCAGCTCCCCCAGGAGGAGGTGAGGACCGTGGCAGCCCACGATGACGACTACAACCGCAGCGCCGGCCGGCCCGCTCGTGGTTCCGACGAGGCCGCGCAGGTCTCGTACCTCGAGCAGGAGATCGCCGTCCTGCGTCGCAAGCTCGCCGACTCGCCGCGCAACTCGAGAATCCTCGAGGAGCGCATCGTCGAGCTCCAGACCAACCTGGCCGGTGTCACCGCCCAGAACGAGCGGCTCGCCGCCACTCTCCGTGAGGCCCGCGACCAGATCGTGGCCCTCAAGGAGGAGGTCGACCGCCTCGCCCAGCCCCCTGCCGGCTTCGGCACCTTCCTCAGCGCCAACGAGGACGGCACCGTCGACATCTTCACGGGCGGCCGCAAGCTGCGTGTCAACGTCAGCCCGAGCATCGAGCCCGAGGAGCTGCGCCGCGGCCAGGAGGTCATGCTCAACGAGGCCCTGAACGTCGTGGACGTGATGGCCTTCGAGAGCATCGGCGACATCGTCACCCTCAAGGAGGTCCTGGAGGACGGCGAGCGGGCGCTGGTGATCGGCCACACCGACGAGGAGCGCGTGGTCCGGTTGGCCGAGCCGCTGCGCGAGCTCACCCTCCGTCCCGGCGACGCGCTGCTGCTGGAGCCCCGTTCCGGCTACGTCTACGAGATCGTGCCGAAGTCCGAGGTCGAGGAGCTGGTCCTCGAGGAGGTCCCGGACATCGACTACCGGCAGATCGGCGGTCTGGGCACCCAGATCGAGCAGATCCGCGACGCGGTCGAGCTGCCCTACCTGCACGCCGACCTCTTCAAGGAGTACGAGCTGCGCCCGCCCAAGGGCGTGCTGCTCTACGGCCCGCCCGGCTGCGGCAAGACGCTGATCGCCAAGGCGGTCGCGAACTCGCTGGCCAAGAAGGTCGCCGAGGTCACCGGCCGGCCGCAGGGCAAGAGCTACTTCCTCAACATCAAGGGCCCCGAGCTGCTCAACAAGTACGTGGGCGAGACCGAGCGGCAGATCCGCCTGGTCTTCCAGCGGGCCCGGGAGAAGGCGAGCGAGGGCACGCCCGTCATCGTCTTCTTCGACGAGATGGAGTCGCTGTTCCGCACCCGCGGCTCCGGCGTCAGCTCGGACGTGGAGAACACCATCGTCCCGCAGCTGCTGGCGGAGATCGACGGCGTGGAGGGCCTGGAGAACGTCATCGTCATCGGCGCCTCCAACCGCGAGGACATGATCGACCCGGCGATCCTGCGGCCCGGCCGCCTGGACGTCAAGATCAAGATCGAGCGGCCGGACGCCGAGGCGGCGAAGGACATCTTCTCCAAGTACCTCAAGGACTCGCTGCCCTTCCACCCGGACGACGTCAAGGAGCACGACGGCTCGGTGCCGGCCACCGTCGCCGCCATGATCCAGTCCGTGGTCGAGCGGATGTACTCCGAGACGGAGGACAACCGCTTCCTGGAGGTCACCTACGCCAACGGTGACAAGGAGGTCCTGTACTTCAAGGACTTCAACTCCGGAGCCATGATCCAGAACATCGTGGACCGCGCCAAGAAGATGGCCATCAAGGACTTCCTCGACCACGGCCAGCGCGGCCTGCGCGTCTCCCACCTGCTCGCCGCCTGCGTGGACGAGTTCAAGGAGAACGAGGACCTGCCCAACACCACCAACCCGGACGACTGGGCCCGGATCTCGGGCAAGAAGGGCGAGCGGATCGTCTTCATCCGCACCCTGGTCACCGGCAAGCAGGGCGCCGAGTCCGGCCGCTCCATCGACACCGTCGCCAACACGGGACAGTACCTGTAAGGACCGCGAACCCTCCGTCCGGCTGCGGTGCCCGCCCGCCCCGCAGCCGGACGGCGCGTCTGCACAGGATCACTACGGGCAAGGAGGGCCGCATGACCGTACGGCGCGTGATGGGCATCGAGACCGAGTACGGGATCTCCGTGCCCGGCCACCCGAACGCCAACGCCATGCTCACCTCGTCCCAGATCGTCAACGCCTACGCCGCGGCGATGCACCGGGCCCGCCGGGCCCGTTGGGACTTCGAGGAGGAGAACCCGCTGCGCGACGCCCGCGGCTTCGACCTCGCGCGCGAGGTTGCGGACGCCAGCCAGCTCACCGACGAGGACATCGGCCTCGCCAACGTCATCCTCACCAACGGCGCCCGGTTCTACGTGGACCACGCCCACCCCGAGTACAGCTCGCCCGAGGTCACCAACCCGCGCGACGCGGTGCTCTGGGACAAGGCCGGCGAGCGGATCATGGCCGAGGCGGCCGCCCGCGCCCTGGAGCTGCCCAACGGGCAGAAGATCCACCTGTACAAGAACAACACGGACAACAAGGGCGCCTCCTACGGCACCCACGAGAACTACCTGATGAAGCGGGCGACGCCGTTCGCCGACATCGTCCGCCACCTCACCCCCTTCTTCGTCTCCCGGCAGGTGGTCACCGGCGCCGGCCGCGTCGGCCTCGGCCAGGAGGGCAACGCGCACGGCTTCCAGATCAGCCAGCGCGCCGACTTCTTCGAGGTCGAGGTCGGCCTGGAGACCACCCTCAAGCGGCCCATCATCAACACCCGCGACGAGCCGCACGCCGACGCCGAGAAGTACCGGCGACTGCACGTGATCATCGGCGACGCCAACCTCTCGGAGATCTCCACCTACCTCAAGCTGGGCACCACCTCGCTGGTCCTGGCGATGATCGAGGACGGCTTCATCGCCGTGGACCTCGCCGTCGACCAGCCGGTGCGCACCCTGCACCGGGTCTCCCACGACCCCGGGCTCACCCACCTGGTCTCGCTGCGCAGCGGCCGCAAGCTCACCGCCGTCCAGCTGCAGATGGAGTACTGCGAGCTCGCCCGCAAGTACGTCGAGGACCGTTGGGGCCAGGACGCCGACGACCAGACGATGGACGTCCTCGCCCGCTGGGAGGACGTGCTGGGCCGCCTGGAGCGCGACCCGATGAGCCTGTCCAAGCAGCTGGACTGGATCGCCAAGCGCGAGCTGCTGGAGGGCTACCGCCAGCGCGACGGGCTGGACTGGGACAACCCCCGGCTCCACCTGGTCGACCTGCAGTACAGCGACGTACGGGCCGACAAGGGCCTCTACAACCGCCTGGTGGCCCGCGGCCGGTTCGAGCGGCTGCTCGGCGAGGACGAGGTCGTCCACGCCGTCTCCAAGCCCCCGGAGGACACCCGGGCCTACTTCCGCGGGCGCTGCCTGGAGCAGTACGCCGAGCACGTCGCCGCGGCCTCCTGGGACTCGGTCATCTTCGACCTGCCCGGACGGGACTCCCTGCAGCGCGTGCCCACCATGGAGCCGCTGCGCGGCACCCGGAACCACGTCAAGGAACTCCTCGACCGGTGCCGGACGGCGGAGGATCTGGTTCGTGTACTGTCCGGAGGGTAACTCTTCGATCACCTGGGGTGAAATCCCGGCCGAAGGGGAATCATTCCGGTGAGCGCCGGGCGTTGAAGCTAAACCGGGCGCGAATGTCGTACCCGGCGGATAGGGTCTGACCACACAGAGCGAGCGGGGTGAGGGAAATGGCTAGCAAGGACACCGGCGGCGGCCAGCAGCGGGCGAACCGCTCCTCCGAGGAGGTCGAGGAGCAGGCCGCGGAAGCGCAGGGCTCCGACGACCTGAAGGAGCGCCAGGAAAAGCTCAGCGACGACGTCGACGCCGTTCTGGACGAAATCGACGAGGTGCTCGAGTCGAATGCGGAGGATTTCGTCCGCGGATTCGTGCAGAAGGGCGGCGAGTAGGAGGGGG
This sequence comes from Kitasatospora sp. NPDC051914, assembly GCF_040680995.1. Taxonomy (NCBI): domain Bacteria; kingdom Bacillati; phylum Actinomycetota; class Actinomycetes; order Kitasatosporales; family Streptomycetaceae; genus Kitasatospora; species Kitasatospora sp. NPDC051914. The sequence goes on along the minus strand of NZ_JBFAXX010000044.1, from coordinate 65,234 downwards.
CGTTCCCTTCCTGAAACCGCGCTGCGGAGATCGCGCTGCAGGTGTGTCACGGCATGCCTGCAGCGCGCTCTGCTCCCACCGCCCGCAGCGGTACCCCCGATCGTGTGGATCAAGGGGCGCCGACGCGGGTAGGGTCCGGGCATCAGCTGTTTGACCGTCAATCTGGAAGGAATCGTGTGGAAGCCAACACTGGTGGCACCGGGCGTCTACCGGCTGCCTTCCTGACCCCCGGGTCCTCGTCGTTCATGGACTTCCTCGGCCGCCAGGCGCCGGAGCTGCTGCCCGGCAACCGCCGCCTCCCCGAGGGCGTGCTCGAGGCGCCGCACGGCACCACCATCGTCTCCGCGGTCTTCGACGGCGGCGTGGTCATCGCCGGCGACCGCCGCGCCACAATGGGCAACGTCATCGCCCAGCGCGACATCGAGAAGGTCTTCCCCGCCGACGAGTACAGCGCCGTCGGCATCGCCGGCACCGCCGGCCTCGCCGTCGAGATGGTCCGCCTGTTCCAGCTGGAGCTGGAGCACTACGAGAAGATCGAGGGTGCCGTCCTCTCCCTGGAGGGCAAGGCCAACCGGCTCACCACCATGATCCGGTCCAACCTGGCGATGGCCATGCAGGGCCTCGCCGTGGTGCCGATCTTCGCCGGCTACGACCTCGACCTCGGGCGCGGCCGGATCTTCACCTACGACGTCACCGGCGGCCGCTCCGAGGAGCGCGGCTTCGCCGCCACCGGCTCCGGCTCGGTCTTCGCCCGCGGCTCGCTGAAGAAGCTCTACCGCGAGGACCTCTCCGGCGAGCAGGCCGCCACGCTGGCCGTCCAGGCGCTCTACGACGCCGCCGACGACGACTCCGCCACCGGCGGCCCCGACCTGGCCCGCGGCATCTTCCCGATCGTCTCGCTGATCACCGAGGACGGCTTCCGCCGGCTCTCGGACGACGAGGTGTCCGAGATCGCCGTCTCCATCACCGCCGGGCGCCGCGAGCACCCCAACGGGCCGCAGGCCCCGCTCCTCTAGTCCGCCACCCATCCAGGAAGAAGGGGACGACCGCCGGTGTCCACACCGTTCTACGTCTCGCCTCAGCAGGCCATGGCGGACCGCGCGGAGTACGCCCGCAAGGGCATCGCCCGCGGCCGAAGCGTGGTCGTGCTCACCTACGCCGACGGCATCGTCTTCGTCGCGGAGAACACCTCCCGGGCGCTGCACAAGGTCTCCGAGATCTACGACAAGATCGCCTTCGCGGCGGTCGGCCGCTACAACGAGTTCGAGAACCTCCGCATCGGCGGCGTCCGCTACGCCGACCTGCGCGGGTACAGCTACGACCGCGCCGACGTCACCGCGCGCGGCCTCGCCAACGTCTACGCCCAGACCCTCGGCACCATCTTCTCCTCGGTCGGCGACAAGCCCTACGAGGTCGAGCTGGTCGTCGCCGAGGTCGGCCGCAGCGACGGCGACGACCAGATCTACCGGCTGACCCCGGACGGCTCGGTCGTCGACGAGAAGAACTACGTCGTGGTGGGCGGCAACGCCGACTCCATCGGCAACTACCTGGGCCAGCGGCACCGGGCCGGCATGGCCCTCACCGAGGCCCTCCGGCTGGCCGTGGACGCCCTCGCCCGCGACGCCAACGGCGGCACCCCGCGCACGCTCACGCCCGAGCAGCTGGAGGTCGCCGTGCTGGACCGCAAGCGCGTCCAGCAGCGCAAGTTCAAGCGCATCCTGGGCGGCCAGCTCGGCCGCCTGCTCGGCGGCGACGCCTCCGCCGCCGAGGACGAGGAGCCGCCGGCGGCCAAGGAGGCACCGGGCGCCGAATAGCCCGACCGCGTGAATCCCGTACGGCAGGCCGCCGGCACCGTACGGGATTCACGTGCGCCTTCCGGGATTTGACGGCGCGGCGTGGTCGGATTGCCCCTGCGGCACCGTGACCTTTTCGGCTCCGCCCCAGGGGTTTCGAAATGCTCCCGGAAGAGAAAAGATGCCTCATGGACCGCCGAATTTTCGGGCTGGAGAACGAGTACGGTGTCACGTGTACGTTCCGGGGACAACGGCGTCTGTCTCCGGACGAGGTGGCCAGGTACCTCTTCCGCCGCGTAGTTTCCTGGGGCCGCAGCAGCAATGTCTTCCTGCGGAACGGTGCACGGCTCTACCTCGACGTGGGCTCGCACCCCGAGTACGCAACCCCCGAGTGCGACGACGTCACCGAACTGGTGACGCACGACAAGGCAGGCGAACGCATCCTGGAGGGCCTGCTCGTGGACGCCGAGCGCCGGCTCCACGAGGAGGGCATCGCCGGCGACGTCTACCTGTTCAAGAACAACACCGACTCGGCCGGCAACTCCTACGGCTGCCACGAGAACTACCTCGTGGCGCGGCACGGCGAGTTCTCCCGGCTGGCCGACGTCCTGATCCCGTTCCTGGTGACCCGCCAGCTGATCTGCGGCGCCGGCAAGGTGCTGCAGACCCCGCGCGGCGCGGTCTACTGCGTCAGCCAGCGCGCCGAGCACATCTGGGAGGGCGTCAGCTCGGCCACCACCCGATCCCGCCCCATCATCAACACCCGTGACGAGCCGCACGCCGACGCCGAGCGCTACCGCCGGCTGCACGTCATCGTCGGCGACTCCAACATGTCGGAGACCACCACCCTGCTCAAGGTCGGAGCCACCGACCTGGTGCTGCGCCTGATCGAGGCGGGCGTGGTGATGCGCGACCTCACCCTGGAGAACCCGATCCGGGCGATCCGCGAGGTCAGCCACGACCTGACCGGCACCCACCAGGTCCGGCTCGCCAACGGCCGCGAGGCCAGCGCGCTGGACATCCAGGAGGAGTACTTCACCAAGGCGCTGGAGTTCGCGGACCGCAAGGGCCTGAACACCGGCACGGTGGCCCGGGTCCTCGACCTCTGGGGGCGCACCCTGGAGGCCGTCCGCACCGAGGACCTGGACCGGGTCTCCACCGAGATCGACTGGATCATGAAGTACCGGTTGATCGAGCAGTACCGCGAGAAGCACCAGATGACGATGTCCAACCCGCGGGTCGCCCAGATCGACCTCGCGTACCACGACATCCACCGCCGGCGCGGCCTGTTCTACCTGCTGCAGAACAAGGGCAGGGCGGCTCGGGTCACCACCGACCTCAAGACCTTCGAAGCGAAGTCGGTGCCCCCGCAGACCACCCGGGCCCGGCTGCGCGGCGACTTCATCCGCCGGGCGCAGGAGCAGCGCCGCGACTTCACGGTGGACTGGGTCCACCTGAAGCTGAACGACCAGGCGCAGCGCACCGTGCTGTGCAAGGACCCGTTCCGTTCGGTCGACGAGCGGGTGGAGAAGCTCATCGCGGGCATGTGACGCCCGCAGGGCTTGACGGCGGCCACCAGGGGTGGCGTCCGGGCGGGTGCGTCCGGGCGCCGCCCTTCGTGTGCCCGCTCGTGCCTCCGCTCGCGCGCCCGCTTGTGCCTCCGATGCGGCGGTGGGATCCGGCCATACGCTGGCGACCATGCGCCGAATCGCCGGACTGCCGGCCGTGCCCCTTGCCGCCCTGCTCGTCGCCGTGCTCGCCGCCTGCACCAGCGGGTCCTCGGGCTCGTCCGGCGGTTCGCCCGCCGCCTCGGCCTCGGCGACGGCGGTGCCCAGCCCGGTGGAGTCGGCCGATCCCATGCCGGCCGTCTCCGGCGAGGTCGGCTCCAAGGCCGAGATCACCCTGCCGCAGTCCCCGCCGAGCGGCCAGTTCGTGGTCAGCACCGTGCACGAGGGCGACGGCGCCACGGTCGCCAAGGGCGACTGGGTGACGGTGAACTACACCGCCAAGGACTGGACGACCGGCAAGGACGTCTCCAGCTCCTACGACAGCGGCGGCAAGCCGCAGCTCTACCAGGCCGGCAGCGGCCAGCTGGTGCCCGCCTTCGACCAGGCCGTGGTCGGCAAGAAGGCCGGCAGCCGGCTGCTGGTGGTGGCCCCGCCCGCGGCCGGGTTCGGCACCACGGGGAACACCGCGGCCGGCGTCGGAGGCCAGGACACCGTGGTCTTCGTCCTCGACATCGTGGACGTGGTGCCGCCGGACTCCACCGTCACCGGCGAGATGACCCAGGCGCCCGCCACCGCGCCGCAGGTCAAGGACAACGGCAAGCAGGCGCCGACGATCACCGTCCCGGCCGGCCAGAGCCCGCCGACCGAGCTGCAGACCTACGTGCTGATCAAGGGCGACGGCAAGCCCGTGCAGGCCGGCCAGCAGCTGCTGGTGCAGTACACCGGCATGCTGTGGTCGGACGGCTCGCAGTTCGACTCCTCGTTCTCGCACGGCGGCGCCCAGGCCCTCCAGGTGGGCACCGGCAGCCTGATCAAGGGCTGGGACCAGGGCCTGGTCGGCCAGACCGTCGGCAGCCGGGTGATGCTGGTGGTGCCGCCCTCCCTGGCGTACGGCAACCAGTCCAGCGGCCCGGTGCCGGCCGACTCCACCCTGGTCTTCGTGATCGACATCCTGGAGGCGGTGTGAGGGAGTCGTGCGGATCGGTTCCACACGATCCGTACGACACGCCCGGGGTCGGGGCCCGGCGTACCGATCCTGCACCGGAAGGGCCCGTCCTCATGCGGACCTGACATACTGCTGCCGTTTTCCGCACTGTGGCAGCGTCGTCAGGTCCCGCGAGGGCATGGCACGGCGAGATGGATGGGGAGTCATGTCTGAGAAAGCGTCGAGCCCTGGCGAGGCAGGCACCGCCGACCCGGCGGCGGCGCGGCCCGGCGGCCCGCTGCCCGGCGACGGCGAGTCGATCGTCGTCCCGCCCGCGATCCTGAAGCAGCAGGCCGGCTGGGGCCAGACCCCGCCGCGCCCCGCCGGCGAAGCCAAGTCCGACGAGCCGCAGGTCTTCGCGTCGACCGTGCGCCGCCAGGACGTCTCGGAGGCCGGCTACGACGAGGACCCGCCCGGTGCGGGCCGCCTCGGCGCGATCCTCGGCACCGTGCTGGCCGTCCTGCTGGTCGGCAGCTGCATCACGCTCTACATGGTGAACAAGGACGACGGGAAGTCCGCCTCGGCCTCCCCGGACCCGGCGGCGCCGACCGCCTCGCCGACCCCGTCCGCCGACCCGGTGCCGCCGATCAAGGACAGCGCCAAGGTGCTGCCGACCGTCACCGGCGAGTTCGGCACCAAGGCGACGATCGCCCTGCCCAAGGAGGCCGCCGACGGCACCTTCGTGGTCAAGGAGCTGAAGTCCGGCGACGGTGCCAAGGTCGACAAGAACACCTGGGTCACCGCCGACTTCTCCGCCATGAACTGGAGCACCGGCAAGGAGATCGAGGGCTCGTACTCCACCGGCAAGCCGCAGCTGTTCCAGGCCGGCGCCGGCAAGCTGATCCCGGCCCTCGACCAGGCCGTCACCGGGCACAAGGCCGGCAGCCGGCTGCTCGTCGTCGCCCCGCCGGCCGCCGCCTTCGGCGCCCAGGGCAGCAGCGGCATGGGCGTCGGTCCCAAGGACAACCTGGTGTTCGTGATCGACATCAAGAACGCCACCCCCCAGGACACGGTGCTCAGCGGCGACATGGCGGCCCCGCCGGCCGACATGCCGAAGGTCAAGGACAACGGCAAGAAGCCCGCCGACATCACCCCGGTGCCCGGCACCCCCGAGGTCAAGGACCTCAAGTCGCACGTCCTGATCCAGGGCAAGGGCCGCAAGATCGGGGCCGGCGAGAAGGTGCTCGTCCAGTACACCGGCGCGCTCTACAAGGACGGCAAGGTCTTCGACTCCTCGCTCAAGCGCGGCCAGGCCTTCACCTTCGTCACCGGTGGCGGCGGCGTCATCGAGGGCTGGGACAAGGGCGTCACCGGCCAGACCGTCGGCAGCCGGATCGAGCTGGTGATCCCCGCCTCGCTCGCCTACAAGGACCAGGCGCAGGGCGACATCCCCGCCAATTCGACACTGGTCTTCGTGATCGACATCCTGGATGCCGGCGTCGGGACCCAGGACTGACCGGTCCGGGACCGGACGCACGAGGGCTCCCGGGGGCGGCGACACGTCGCACTCCCCCGGATGGCCCGGACGGGCGGCAGAGCGCCGTACGGTGGACCGTAGCGGTGCCTGCCGCCCCGTCATGTCTGTATCACCGAACGAGATGAGTCTGTTGTGAGCCTTACCAAGCCGGAGATCGACTTCCCGGGCGGCGAGCCGCCGAAGGAACTGCAGATCCGTGACATCGTGGTCGGCGACGGTGCCGAGGCCAAGGCCGGCGCGACCGTCGAGGTGCACTACGTCGGTGTCACCTTCTCCACCGGCGAGGAGTTCGACGCCTCCTGGAACCGCGGCCAGACCTTCCGCTTCCCGCTCGGCGCGGGCCGCGTCATCAAGGGCTGGGACGAGGGCGTCCAGGGCATGCGGGTCGGCGGTCGGCGCGAGCTGATCATCCCCCCGGGCAAGGCGTACGGCGCCCAGTCGCCCAGCCCGGCGATCCCGCCGAACTCCACCCTGATCTTCGTCGTCGACCTGCTCGGCGTCTGAGACACCCCTGAGCACCGGGCCGTTCCCCTTCGGGGAGCGGCCCGGTGCCGTTGTCGCGGGCACACGGCTCGTCCCCTTCCGGGGCCGGAGCAGGGCTCGGCTTTTGCTCAGCGTGCCCGGACCGGTACGGTCGGGTCCGCCGGATCACGAGGGGTGCCGGCCGGACGGACAGGAAGGTCAGCGATGGCGATCGCCAAGGCGGAGCGGTTGATGAACCTCGCCCTCTGTCTGATGAACACCAGACGGCCGCTCTCCAAGAAGGAGCTGCGGGAGTCCGTCGAGGCCTACCGGGAGGCCTGGCAGCAGGGCAGCGAGGACGCCTTCAACCGGATGTTCGAGCGCGACAAGGACGACCTGCGCGAGCTCGGCCTGGTCATCGACGTCGACGAGAACTCCCTCGACGGCGAGATCGGCTACCTCGCCCGCCGGGACCGCAACCGTCTGCCGGAGATCGCCCTCGACGCCGAGGAGGCGGCCGCCCTCACCCTGGTCGCCCGGGTCTGGCAGCAGGCCAAGATGTCCGGCGCCGCCAGCGGCGCCCTGCAGAAGCTCCGGGCGGCCGGCGTGCCCTTCGCCGAGGACACCGAGCACACCGCCCTCCAGCCGCGCATCCCGGCCCGCGAGGCCGCCTTCGAGCCGCTGCTCGTCGCCGCCCGCGACCGGCGCCCGGTCACCTTCGACTACCGCAAGGCCGGCGCCGCCGCCGCCGAGCAGCGCTCGGTGGAGCCCTGGGCCCTCGAGTGCTGGCGCGGCCACTGGTACCTGGCCGGCTTCGACCGCGACCGGCAGAGCGCCCGCGTCTTCCGGCTCAGCCGGATCACCGGCAAGGTCCGCTCCCGGGCCGGCAGCTTCACCGGGGACGTCCCCGAGCACGTCGACGTGCGCGCCTACGTCGCCCGGTTCGCCGGCGAGGGCGCGGTCACCGAGGGCGCCACCGCCACCCTGCGGCTGCGCCGCGGCGCCGCCTTCCCGCTCCGCGGGCGGGCACTCAGCACCACCCGCATCGACGACGACTGGGACGAGCTGGAGATCCCGTACGGCCACGGCCTCGCCGCCGACCTCGCCGAGTTCGGGCCCGACGTCCTCGTCCTCGGCCCGGACGACCTGCGGGCGGACGTCATCGACCGGCTGCGTGCCGTCGCCGGAGTGGGGGAGTAACAGCCATGAGCAATGCGATCGACCAGACCCGGCGGATGCTCTCGCTGGTCACCTACCTGCGCGAGCGGCCCGGCGCCGAGGTCGCCGAGGTCGCCCGCGCCTTCGGCATCACCGAGCGGGAGCTGATCGGCGACCTCAACGTGCTGCCGATGTGCGGAACCAGCTTCCGCGGCGGCGACCTGCTCGACATCGACACCGACGGCGAGCGGATCTGGTGGCACAACGTCGACGACGTGGCCCAGCCGCTGCGCCTGGCCGCCGACGAGGCGACGGCCCTGCTGGTCGCCGCCCGCGCGGTGGCCGGCCTGCCCGGCCTGCGCCGCCGCGACCGGGAGGCGCTCACCCGCGCCGTCACCAAGATCGAGGACGCGGCCGGCGAGAGCGCCGAGTCCAGCGCCCGGGTCGGCGTCACCTTCGAGGCCGAGGGCCAGGTCTTCGCCGACATCGACCGCGCCCTCACCGAGGGCCGCCGGATCTGGCTGCGCTACTGGTCGCACGGCCGCGGCGGCATGACCGAGCGCGAGGTCGACCCGATCCGCCTGGTCGCCGAGGGCCACACCTACCTCGAGGGCTGGTGCCGCACCTCCGAGGACCGCCGGATCTTCCGGCTGGACCGGGTCGCCGAGATCAGGATCCTGGACGAGCCCGCGGACCCGCCCCGGGTGGAGCCCCGCGACCTCTCCGCCGGCCTGGTCAACCCGGCCGCCGACGACCCCGAGGTGATCGTCGAGGTCGGCCCCGGCGGCCGCTGGGTCGCCGAGTACTACACCCACGACAAGGCCGAGGAGCTGCCCGACGGCGGCCTGCGGATCACCCTGCGCAGCGCCGACCCGTCCGGGCTGCGCCCGCTCGCGCTGCGGCTCGGCCGCGACGGCCGGATCGTCTCCCCGCCGGAGCTCGCCGAGCAGGCCCGCGAGGCGGCCCTGGCCGCGCTCGCCGGCTATCCGGAGGGGCGGGCCTGATCGGTGGCGCACGGCACCAGGTTCCAGGTCTACTGCTCGCAGTGCCGGGAGAAGGTCGAGATCCCGGCGGAGGACTTCCGGCTGGCGCTCGGGCCGACGCCGGAGCGCACCTTCTACGGGTTCGTCTGCCCCGAGTGCGGGGCGTCGGTGCGCAAGCCCGCCGGGGAGAAGATCGTCCAGGCGATGACGGCGGCCGGGGTCAGCACGATGCGGCTGCTCCCGGTCGACGGCTGACCGGCCGGTAGGGTCGTCCCATGTCGTGGACCATCACCGCCGCCGTCCTGCTGTCCACCGCCGGTCTGCTCGTCCTGGGCGTGCTCGCCGTCCGGCTCTGGGCGGACGTCCGCTCGCTGGCCCGCGAGGTCGACGCGGCCTCCCGGGCACTCGCCTCCGCCGCCGCGGACCTCCCGGGCCGCTGACCCGGCCGGGTACCCTCGTGGCAGGCCCCGCGGTGCGGCCGGGGCCGCAGTGGGACGGCGGTTGCCGGGCGGTCGACGGCAACGACTACCATCGCCCGCAACGGGGAGGACGCCCCGCTGAGGGAAGTGGTGGTGGCTGATGCGCATCTCGCCGACGGCGATCCTGGTGGTCGTGGTCCTGGCGGTGCTGCTCTTCGGGGCGAAGCGGCTGCCGGACGCCGCCCGGGCACTGGGCAAGTCACTGCGCATCCTGCGCAGCGAGGCCGGGGCCCTGCGGGCGGACGGCGCCGGTGCGGCCCCGCAGGCACGCCCCGAGGCGGAGCCCGTGCCCATGACGATCAAGCCGGCACCCGGTTCGGGCAGCGCCCGTCCGGTCGCCGCCGACCACGGCACGGCCCCGCAGGGCTGAGCCGGTACCCACGGCCATCGGGGGTCCGCCGTCCGGCGGGCTCCGTCGTACGAGTTGAGGACCGGGCTTGAGCAAGTCTTCCAAGGCGCCGAAGCCGCCGAAGGACCCCGAGGGCCGGATGGCGCTCGCCGACCACCTGCGCGAGCTCCGCAACCGGGTGGTCAAGTCGGTCCTCGCCATCGTGATCACCACGATCGTCGCGGCGTTCTTCCACCGGGAGCTCACCAACTTCCTGCTCGAGCCGCTCCCCGCCTGCGGCGAGAAGGGTCTGACGGTCAACGGCGAGCGGTGCGGCGTGGTGTCGACCATCGGCCTGCTGACGCCGTTCACCCTCGCGCTGAAGGTCAGCCTCACGGCCGGCGTGGTCGCGGCCACCCCGGTCTGGCTGTACCAGCTGTGGGCGTTCGTGGCGCCCGGCCTGCACAAGCACGAGCGCAAGTACTCGATGAGCTTCCTGGCGGCGGGCATCCCGCTGTTCCTCGCGGGTGCCGTGCTCGCCTACCTGATCCTCCCCGCCACCGCGGAGATGCTGATCTCCTTCGCACCGACCGAGACGGTGCCGATCATGCCGGCCGAGGACTACCTCGACGTCGTGACCCGGATGGTGCTGGTCTTCGGCGGTGCCTTCGAGCTGCCGCTGCTGCTGGTCATGCTCAACCTCATCGGCGTGCTGAGCGGCAAGCGGCTGCTCGGCTGGTGGCGCGGCATGGTCATGGGCATCACGGTCTTCGCGGCCTTCGCCACCCCCAGCGCCGACCCGCTCAGCATGATCGCGCTGGCCGCGCCGATCTGGGCGCTGTACTTCCTCGCCGCCGGCATCGCGATCCTCAACGACCGCCGCCGGGCCCGCCGCAACCCGGACGCCGGGCTGAGCGACGAGGAGGCCTCGCACCTGGACCTCTCGGTCGAGGGCGTCTCCGGCCCGGAGGCCATCGAGGCCTCGGCCGCCCCCGAGGCGCCCGCCCCGGTGCCGGCCGCCCGCCACGAGCAGATGGACGACATCACCTGATCCACGCCTTCCTCCGGGAGCCCCGCCCCGCCGACCACTCGGCGAGCCGGGGCTTCCGGCGTTCCCGGGGGCAACCCGGACCTGCGGGAAGCCCTGATCCGGGGCAGCGTGGACCAGGGGGCCCGTCACCGGGGCCGAGTCCCCGGGGCTCTTTCGCCGACGTAAACCATGTGACATATTACTGCTGTGCTCATCCAACCCTCCCACGACGTCGTGGTGATCGGCGCCGGAGTCGTCGGCGCCGCCTGCGCCCGCTACGCCGCGCAGGCCGGCCTGCGGGTCGCCGTGGTCGACCGCGGCCCGGTGGCCGGCGGGACCACCGGCGCGGGCGAGGGCAACCTGCTCGTCTCCGACAAGGAGCCCGGCCCCGAGCTCGACCTCGCCCTGCTCTCCGCCCGCCTCTGGCGCGAGATCGCCGAGGAGCTCGGCGACGCCGTCGAGTACGAGCCCAAGGGCGGCCTGGTCGTCGCCTCCAACCCGGAGGGCCTGGCCGCCCTGCACCGCTTCGCGGCCGGCCAGCGCGCCGCCGGCGTCACCGCCGAGGAGATCGCCGCCGACCGGCTCGCCGAGCTGGAGCCGCACCTCGCCCCCGGCCTGGCCGGCGGCGTCCACTACCCGCAGGACGCCCAGGTGCAGCCGGCCCTCGCCGCCGCACACCTGCTGTGCGCCTCCGGCGCCGACCGGTTCCTCGGCGAGGCCGTCCGCGCGCTGCGCACCGGCCCCGACGGCGCCGTCCGCGGGGTCGTCACCGACCGCCGGGAGATCGCCGCCCCCGCCGTGGTCAACGCCGCCGGCACCTGGGGCGGCGAGGTCGCCGCACTGGCCGGCATCGACCTGCCCGTACTGCCCCGCCGGGGCTTCGTCCTGGTCACCGAGCCGCTGCCGAGGATCGTCCGGCACAAGGTCTATGCCGCCGACTACGTGGCCGACGTGGCCAGCGGCTCCGCCGCGCTGCAGACCTCGGCCGTCGTCGAGGGCACCCCCGCCGGGCCGGTGCTGATCGGTGCCAGCCGGGAGCGGGTCGGCTTCGACCGCACGCTCTCGGTGGAGGTGCTGCAGCGGCTCGCCGCGCAGGCCGCCGCGCTCTTCCCGGTGCTGCGCGAGGTCGCCGTGCAGCGCGCCTACCGCGGCTTCCGCCCGTACCTGCCCGACCACCTGCCGGCGATCGGCGCCGACCCGCGGGTGCCCGGCCTGTACCACGCCTGCGGGCACGAGGGCGCCGGCATCGGGCTCGCGCCCGCCACCGGACTGCTGATCGCCCAGCAGCTCACCGGCGGCCCCACCGCCCTCGACCCGGCGCCGTTCCGGGCCGACCGCTTCGCCGGGCCGCCCGCCGACGGCCCGGCCGACCGAACCGCCGCCCGAGGAGAGGCATGACCGCGCACCGCACCCCCGCCGACCTGGTCGAGGCCCGGCCCGGCCCGGCGCACACCATCGAGTTCGACGGGCGGCCCGTTCCGGCGCTGCCCGGGCAGAGCATCGCCGCCGCGCTCTGGTCGGCCGGCATCCTCGCCTGGCGCCGCACCCGGGTCGGCGGCCGCCCGCGCGGCGCGTTCTGCGGCATCGGCGTCTGCTTCGACTGCCTCGCCACCGTCGACGGCCGGCCCAACCGGCGCACCTGCCTGCTGCCCGCCGAGCCCGGCACCGTCGTCACCACCCAGGAGGGACACGGCCGTGCCGACCTCGAAGTCTGACCCGGCCGCCCGGCCCTACGACCTGGCGATCGTCGGCGCCGGACCGGCCGGGCTCGCCGCCGCCGCCACTGCCGCGGGCCTCGGCCTGCGCTGCGCGCTGCTGGACGCCGCCGAGCAGCCCGGCGGCCAGTACTACCGGCACCCCGCGCCCGGCCTCCGCGCCGCCCGTCCCGAGCGGCTGCACCACCACTGGCCCGCCTTCGCGGCCCTCGACCGCGCCCTCGCCGGGCACGTCCGGGCGGGCCGGGTCGACCACCTGTCCGGCCACCACGTCTGGACGGCCGAGCCCGGGGAGCCCTGGCGGCTGCACGCCGTCCGCGGGCCCGGCGGCGACGGGGCGGCCGTGGTCGAGGCCCGCGCCGTGCTGCTCGCCACCGGAGCGTACGAACGCCAGTTGCCCTTCCCCGGGTGGACCCTGCCCGGTGTGGTCACCGCGGGCGGCGCCCAGGCCATGCTCAAGTCCGGCCTGGTGCTGCCCGGCCGGAGGATCGTGGTGGCCGGCAGCGGCCCGCTGCTGCTCGCCGCCGCCGCCTCGCTCGCCGCGGCCGGCGCGCAGGTGCCCGAGGTCGTGGAGGCCTCCGGATACCTCGGCTACGCCCGCGCACCCGGTGCCCTCGCCGCCAACCCGGCCAAGCTCGCCGAGGGCGCCCGGCACGCCGCCCTGCTGCTGCGCCACCGGGTACGGCTGCGGCCGCGCAGCGCGGTCGTCGCCGTGCACGGCGAGGAGCGGGTCACCGGCGTGACCGTCGCCCGGCTGGACGCCGACTGGCGGCCGGTGCCCGGCACCGAGCGGCACGTCGCCTGCGACGCGCTCGCCGTCGGCCACGGCCTGCTGCCGCAGATCGAACTCGCCACCGAACTCGGCGCGGCCACCCGCACCGGCCCGGACGGCGCCGTCGCCCTCGACGTCGACGAGCGGCTGCGCACCAGCCTGCCCGGTCTCTGGGCGGCGGGGGAGACCTGCGGGGTCGGCGGCGCCGATCTCGCCCTGGTCGAGGGCGCGATCGCGGCCCGGGAGATCGCCGGCCGGCCGGTGCCGGCCGCGCTGCGGTCGCTGCGCCGCCGTCGGCGCGCCTTCGCCGGCCTGATGGCCGCCGCCCACCGGCCCGGCCCCGGCTGGACGGGCTGGCTCACCCCGGACACCGACGTCTGCCGCTGCGAGGAGGTGCCGGCCGCCCGCATCCGCGAGGCCGTCGAGGAGCTCGGCGCGGGTGACGCCCGGACGGTCAAGCTGCTCACCCGGGCCGGCATGGGCTGGTGCCAGGGCCGGATGTGCGGGCCCGCGGTGGCCTGCCTGGCCGGGGGCGGCGAGCCGCGGCCCGACAGCCGTCCGCTGGCCTGCCCGGTGCCGCTCGCGCAGCTGGCCGACGGCGCGGCCCGGGAGGCATGAGCCCGGCCCGTCCGGCGGGGCGCCCTTGTGGCGCCCCGCGAACCCTTGTAAAATGTCACACATCACTACTCAGGAGCGTAGCCCCATGACCCGAGTCCCGTACGACCCCGCCCGGCCCTGGCGCGGCATCATGGTCGCCACCGCGCTGCCGCTGCGCGAGGACCTGTCGGTCGATTACGACGCCTACGGCGAGCACGTCCGCCGGCTCGTCGACGCCGGCTGCCACGGCGTCGTCCCCAACGGCTCGCTCGGCGAGTACCAGACCCTCACCTCCGAGGAGCGCGCCCGCGTGGTGCGCACCGCCGTCGAGGCCGCCGGCGACGGCGCCCGGGTGATGCCCGGCGTCGCCGCGTACGGCTCCGCCGAGTCCCGCCGCTGGGCCGAGCAGGCCGCCGAGGCCGGCGCCGGCTCGGTACTGCTGCTGCCGCCCAACGCCTACCGCGCCGACGAGGCGGCCGTCCGCGCCCACTACGCGGAGGTCGCCAAGGCCGGGCTGCCGGTCGTCGCGTACAACAACCCGATCGACACCAAGGTCGACCTGGTGCCCGAACTGCTCGCCCGGCTGCACGCCGACGGCTCGATCGTCGCGGTCAAGGAGTTCAGCGGCGACGTCCGCCGGGCCTACCAGATCGCCGAACTCGCGCCCGGCCTCGACCTGCTGATCGGCGCCGACGACGTCCTGCTGGAGCTCGCCCTCGGCGGTGCCGTCGGCTGGATCGCCGGGTACCCCAACGCCCTGCCGAAGGCCTCCGTCGCGCTCTACGAGGCCGCCGTCGCCGGCGACCTCGCCACCGCGCTGCCGCTCTACCGCACCCTGCACCCGCTGCTCCGCTGGGACTCCAAGACCGAGTTCGTGCAGGCCATCAAGCTGTCCATGGACATCGCCGGGATGCCCGGCGGGCCCTGCCGCCCGCCCCGCGGCCCGCTCGCCCCGGAGGTCGCGGCCGCCGTCCGTGCCGCCACCGAGAAGGCCCTCGCCGAGGGCCTGTCCTAGGACGCAGGGTGACCACTCAGGGGCGCCGGGGGCAGCTCCCGGCCGAAGGCCGGCGGCCCCCCGCGCCCCTGAACCGACCGACCCACAGACCCGACGAGGGGGAGCGGCCATGCGCAGCCGCCACGTGTTCCACGCCGTCGACTCGCACACCGAGGGCATGCCCACCCGCGTGATCACCGGCGGGTTCGGCACCCTGCCCGGCGCCACCATGGCCGAGCGCCGGGTGCACTTCCAGCAGCACCTCGACCACTTCCGCACCCTGCTGATGTACGAGCCCCGCGGCCACGCCGCGATGAGCGGCGCGATCCTGCAGCCGCCCACCCGGCCGGACGCCGACTTCGGGGTGCTCTACATCGAGGTCTCCGGCCTGCTGCCGATGTGCGGCCACGGCACCATCGGGGTGGCCACCGTGCTCGTCGAGACCGGGATGGTCGAGGTGCAGGAGCCGGTGACCACCGTCCGCCTGGACACCCCGGCCGGGCTGGTGGTCGCCGAGGTGCGGGTCGAGGACGGCGCCGCCAAGGCCGTCACCATCCGCAACGTGCCCTCCTTCTCCGCCGGACTCGACCTCAAGGTCGAGGTCCCCGGGTACGGCACCGTCGCCTACGACCTCGCCTACGGCGGCAACTACTACGCGATCCTGCCGCTGGAGCGGCTCGGCCTGCCCTTCGACCGGGCCCGCAAGCAGGAGATCCTCGACGCCGGCCTCGCCGTGATGGCCGCGATCAACGAGACCGACCGGCCCGTCCACCCCGAGGACGAGTCCATCAACGGCTGCCACCACGTGCAGCTGCTCGCCCCCGGCTCCACCGGCCGGCACTCCCGGCACGCGATGGCCATCCACCCCGGCTGGTTCGACCGCTCGCCGTGCGGCACCGGCACCTCCGCCCGGATGGCCCAGCTCAACGCCCGCGGCGAACTCCCGATCGGCCAGGACTTCGTCAACGAGTCCTTCATCGGCACCACCTTCACCGGCCGGATCGTCGAGCGGACCACCGTCGCCGGCCGCCCAGCGATCGTGCCCACCGTCACCGGCCGCGCCTGGCTCACCGGCACCGCCCAGTACTTCCTCGACCCCGACGACCCGTTCCCGGCCGGCTTCCTGCTCTGAGACCGGTCGGCACCCGCCCGTCCCGCGCACCCACCCGAAGGGCCCCGACGTGACCGTCAGCTCGTACAACCCCGCCGACCCGGCCGACCTGGTGATCGCCGCCGACACCGCCGGCGCCCTCGGCACCCAGGCCGCTGTGGAGCGGGCCCGCGCCGCCCAGCCCGACTGGCACGCCGCCGGGGCGGCCGCCCGCTCCGCCGCCCTCGGCCGGGCCGCCGACGCCGTCGAGGCCGCCGCGGAGGAACTCGCCGCCCTCGCCGTCCGCGAGGTCGGCAAGCCGCTCGCCGAGGCCCGCGCCGAGGCCGCCCGCGCCGTCGCCATCCTGCGCTACTACGCGCAGGCGCCCTACGCCCCGTCCGGCGCCGTCCACGAGACCGCCGCCGGGCCCGGACTGCTGCTCACCCGCCGCCGCCCGCACGGCGTCGCAGGGCTGGTCACCCCGTGGAACTTCCCGCTGGCGATCCCGGTCTGGAAGGCCGCCCCGGCCCTCGCCGTCGGCAACACCGCCGTCCTCAAGCCCGCCCCCGAGGCCACCGCCTGCGCCCTGCGCCTCGCCGAACTCCTCGATCTGCCCGAGGGCGTGCTCACCGTGGTGCCCGGCGGCGCCACCGAGGGCGCCGAACTCGTCGACACCGCCGACGTGGTCTCCTTCACCGGCTCCACCGCCGTCGGCCGGGCCGTCATCGCCGCCACCGCCGCCCGCGGCATCCCCGCGCAGGCCGAACTCGGCGGCCTCAACTCCGCCCTCGTGCTGCCCGACGCCGACATCGAGCAGGCCGCCGACCACCTCGCCGCCGCCGTCGCCGGCTACGCCGGGCAGAAGTGCACCGCCACCGGTCAGGTGATCGCCGTCGGCGCCGCGTACGAGCCGCTCCGCGAGGCCCTCGCCAAGCGGCTGACCGCCGCCGAGTGCGGCCCCGTCATCGGCGAGGCCGCCCTCGACCGCCTCACCGGTGCCGTCGACTCCGCCCGCACCGCAGGGGCCGCCGTCCTCGCCGGCGGCCGGCGCACCGACGGCCCGGGCTGGGGCTTCGCACCCGCCCTGCTCGCCGACGTGCCCGCCGGGCACCCGCTGCGCACCGAGGAGTTCTTCGGCCCGATCGCCGTCCTGCTGCCCGCCGCCGACCTCGACGAGGCGATCGCCCTCGCCAACGCCGGACGGCACACCCTCGCCGCCTCCGTGCACACCCGCGACCTGGACACCGCACTCGCCGCCGCCGACCGCCTCGCCGCCGGCATGATCCGGATCAACGCCCCCACCACCGGCGTCGACTTCCACCTGCCCTTCGGCGGCACCGGCTCCGCGGCCTACGGCGAACGCGAACAGGGCGCCGCCGCCCTCGAGTTCTACACCGCCAGCCGCACCGTCACGCTGCTCCCGTCCGCATGAGCACCGCACCCGCACCCGCAGCGGTCGAGGCCGTCGACTACCACACCGCCGGCGAGCCCTTCCGGATCGTCGCCGGCGGCCTGCCGCCCGTCCCCGGCGAGACCGTCGCCGAACGCCGCGCCGTCGCCATCGGCGCCGGCGGCACCGCCACCGCACCGAGACCGGGCCAGCTCGACGAACTCCGCCGGCTGCTCACCCGCGAACCGCGCGGCCACGCCGGGATGTACGGCGGCTTCGTCGTGCCGCCCGACGACGACGGCGCCCACCTCGGCGTGCTGTTCTGGCACAAGGACGGCTACTCCACCGCCTGCGGCCACGGCACCATCGCGCTCGCCGCCTGGGCCGTCGACACCGGCCGCGTCCCGGCCCCCGACGAGGGCACCGCCGAAGTGCGGATCGACGTCCCCTCCGGACGGGTCGCCGCCACCGTGCACCGTCACGGCGGACGCACCACCGGCATCGCCTTCCGCAACGTGCCCGCCTTCGTCACCGCCCGCGCCCTGGCCGTCAACACCCGGTACGGGCCCTGCACGGTGGACGTCGCCCACGCCGGCGCCTGCTACGCCTCCGTCCGCGCCGCCGACCTCGGACTTGCGGTCACCCCGGCCCGGCTGCCCGGCCTCACCGCCGCCGGACAGGCCGTCCGCGCCGCCCTCGACGGCCACCCCGCCACCCGGCACCCCACCGACCCCCGGCTCTCCGGCGTCTACGGGGTGGTCCTGTACGAGGACCTGCCCGACTCCCCGGACGGGCCCGTCCAGCGCAACGTCACCGTCTTCGCCGACGGCCAGATCGACCGCTCGCCGTGCGGCTCCGGGACCTCCGCCCGGCTCGCCCTGCTCGCCGCCGACGGCCGGCTCGCCCCCGGGCAGGTGCTGCGCCACCAGTCGCTGGTCGGTACCGAGTTCACCGGCCGGGTGCTGGGGGAGCGGTCCGGCGGCCTGCTCACCGAGGTCACCGGCACCGCCCACCGCACCGGCGAGCACCGCTTCCTGCTCGACCCCGACGACCGGCTCGGGACGGGCTTCCTGCTGTGATCCCGCACCTGCCGCTCACCCTCGGCCCGGCGGGGGCCGTCCGCGCCCTCGCCGACGCCCTGGCGGCCGGCCTCGACCCCGAGACCCAGCCGCCCCGCACCGCGGTGGCCGTGCCGGCGGGCGAACTGCTCCTCATGCCCGCCGCGGCCGGCGGCTACGCCGGGGTGAAGACCGCCGGCGTGGTACCCGGCAACCCGGCCCGCGGCCTGCCCCGCATCACCGGCAGCTACCTGCTGCTCGACGGCCCCACCCTGCAACCGCTCGCCCTGCTCGACGGCGCCGACCTCACCGCCCTGCGCACCCCCGCCGTCACCGCCCTCGCCCTCGACCGGCTGGCCGCCCCCGACGCCCGGCACCTGGTGCTCTTCGGCACCGGGCCGCAGGCGTACGGGCACCTGGCCGCGCTCCTCGCGGTCCGGCCGATCGACCGGGTCACGGTGGTCGGCCGCCGCCGCGGTCCGGCCGAGGAACTGGCCGCGCACGCCCGCACCCTGGGCCCCACGGCGGCCGTCGGCGGGCCGGAGGCCGTCGCCGGAGCCGACCTGGTCGTCTGCTGCACCACCGCCCGCACCCCGCTCTTCGACGGACGGCTCGTCCCCGACCACGCCGCCGTCGCCGCGGTCGGCTCGCACGAACCGGGCGCCCGGGAGGTCGACAGCACGCTCGTCCGCAGGTCGGCGCTGTACGTCGAGGCGCGGGCGGCCGCTCTGCGCGAGGCGGGGGACCTGCTGGTGGCCTTCGCCGAGGACGGCCCCGCACCGCTTGCTAATCTTTCAGAACTGGTGGCGGGCGGGGAAGTTGTCCCCCATGATCGGCCCCGGTTGTTCAAGAGCGTCGGCATGGCCTGGGAGGATCTCGCAGTCGCCGCCGCCCAGTACGAGAACGCCACCAGGCCCGGCGCAACGTGACATTGTACGATGGGGTCCAGTACACCTCCGGAGGCACACCATGGCGGACCTCAAGCCCCGCGCCCTCATCTCCGTCCAGGAGAGACTGCGCGACCAGGTCGCCCACGCCCTGCGCGCGGCACTGATCTCCGGCGAGCTGCGCCCCGGCGTCGTCTACTCGGCACCCGCCCTCGCCGCGGACTTCGGCGTCTCCGCCACCCCCGTGCGCGAGGCCATGCTCGACCTCGCCCGCGAGGGCCTCGTCGAGGCCGTCCGCAACAAGGGCTTCCGGGTCACCGAACTCAGCGAACGCGACCTCGACGAATTCACCGAGATCCGCGCCCTCATCGAGGTCCCGACCGTCGGCCGGGTCACCCGCACCGCCACCCGCGAGCAGTTGGAGGCCCTCCGCCCCGAGGCCGAGGCCATCGTCGCCGCCGCCCGCGAGCACGACCTCATCGCCTACCTGGAGGCCGACCGCCGCTTCCACCTCGGCCTGCTCGGCCTCGCCGGCAACGCCCGGCTCGTGGAGACCGTCGGCGACCTGCGGAAGCGGTCCCGGCTGTACGGGCTCACCCGGCTGGACCAGCGCGGCGAACTCGTCTCCTCGGCGGAGGAGCACCTGGAGCTGCTCGACCTGATGCTGGCCGGGGACGCCGAGGCCGCGGAGGAGTGCATGTCGCGCCACCTCGGCCATGTGCGGTCGCTCTGGGCCGCGGGGCTGGATGCCCCCGAGGAGGAGCCGGTACGGCTCCGCGCACGCTGAAGGGCCGGCCACCAGGGGCGCGGGGAACTGCGCGAAGGGGAGGATCTGAAGCTCAGCTTCTTCCGCCTCGCGCAGTTCCGCCCCCAGCCTTCGGCCGGGAGGGACCCCCAGCGCCCCTACGGGTTCGACAGATGAGTCCGCCAGTCGCCCGAGGCGGTGATGTCCTCGGCTCCCGGGAGGGCTGCGGGTTCGCAGAGGAAGCCGGGGGTGCGGCTGCCGTCGGCGAGGTGGACGGGGCCGAGGGCCATGGGGTGGGGGAGGGCGGCCAGGAGGGTGCCGAGGCCGGAGGCGGGGAGTTCCCAGAGTTCGCCGGCGACGGCTGCGCCGCCCTCGTCGACCCGGACGAGTCCGGGCTTGGGCGGGACGGTGTCCAGGGCGTACAGGCGGTAGACCGGCGCCGTCCGCACGGTGGTGCAGAAGCGGCCGCCCAGAGCGGTGAGTTGGCCGTTGAGGGGCTGGCCGGTGAGGTGGGCGCCGAAGACGGCGAGGCGGACCGGCGGTTCGGTCAGGAGGCGGGCGAGGGTGCCCAGCCGTTCCTCGGTGCCGGCCGGGCCGACCAGCATCACGCCGAAGGGGAGGCCGTCGACCGTGTCCGCGGGGACGGCGATCGCACAGAGGCCGAGCAGGTTAGCCGAGTTGGTGAACCGGCCGAGGCGGGCGTTGCTGCCGACCGGGTCGGCTGCCACCTCGGCGAAGGTCGGGTGCCAGGTGGTGGTGGGCAGCAGCAGGGCGTCCGCGTCGCCGAGTTCGGCCAGGGCGAGGTCCCGCAGGCGGGCCAGTTCGGCGAGGTCGCCGTACAGCCGGTGGGCGGGGACGTCCCGGGCGGCGCGGATGATCCCGGCCACCACCGGGTCCAGCCCTGCGCCGTCCTTCGCGGTGAGGGCGTCGACGAACTCGCCGACTGCGGCGTACCGTTCGGCGACGAAGGCACCCTGGTAGAGCATGGCGGCGACGGTGTCGAAGGGTGTCAGGTCGAGGTCGCGCAGTTCGGCGCCGGCTGCGGCGAGCCGGTCGGCGGCGGCCGTGTACGCCTCGGCCCACCCGTCGGCGAGGGTGCCGAGACGGGCGGCGTCCGGGGCGGCGATCCGCCAGGGGCCGGGGCGCCGTGCGGGCGGCGGCACCGGTGCCGGGTCGGCGACCAGCCGCAGGGCGGCCTCCGCCTCGCCGACCGTCCGGGCGAACACCGACACGCAGTCCAGGCCGGCGCAGGCCGGGACGACGCCCTCGGTGGGCACCCGGCCCGGGGCGGCCTTGAGGCCGACGATGCCGTTGAACGCGGCGGGCACCCGGCCGGAACCGGCGGTGTCGGTGCCGAGCGCCAGGTCGACGAGGCCGAGGGCGACCGCCACGGCCGATCCGGAGCTGGACCCGCCGGCGATGCGCTCCGGGTCGAAGGCGTTGCGGACGGCGCCGTACGGGCTGCGGGTGCCGACCAGGCCGGTGGCGAACTGGTCGAGGTTGGTGGCGCCCAGGACGACCGTGCCGGCCGCCCGCAGCCGGGCGACCGCCGGGGCGTCCCGGTCGGGCAGGTAGGCGTAGTCGGGGCAGCCGGCCGTGGTGGGCAGCCCGGCGACGTCGATGTTGCCCTTGACCGCGCAGACCGTGCCGGCCAGCGGCAGGTGCTCGCCGGCCGCCGCCCGGGCGTCGATCCGGGCGGCCTCCGCCTCGGCCTCCGCCTGCGGGCGCAGGTCGATCCACACCTCGGGCCGGTCGGCGGCGGCGATCCGCTCGTACGCCCGGCGGACCCGCTCCACGGCGCCGGCGGGGGTGGTGCTCATGCGGCCGCCCCCAGCACCACCAGCGGGCTGCCCGCCTCGACCTGGTCGCCGGGGCCGACCAGCAGCTCCGCGACCACGCCGTCCCGGTCCGCGGTGACCGCCGATTCCATCTTCATCGCCTCCAGTGCCATCAACTGCTGCCCCTTGCGCACCCGTTCGCCCGGTGCCACGTCGACCTTCCAGACGCAGGCGGTGAATTCGGCCTCCACCACGCTGCCCCCCGGCGGCGCGGTGACGGTCCGCGGTGCCACCGGTGCGGCGCCGGCCGCCCGTTCGGCCCGGTCGAACTCGCCCGCCTCCTCCCAAGCCTGCCGCTCCGCGGCGAAGGCCGCCGCCTGGACGGCCCGGAACTCGGCGATCGGCCCGGCGTTCTCCTCCAGGAAGCGCAGGTGGTCGGCGAGCGCGAACCCGCCCTCCTCGATCTTCGGTGCGAACCGTCCGGCGGCCATGTCGGCCCGCATCTCCAGCAGTTCCTCCGCGGAGACCGGGTACCAGCGGATGCGGTCGAAGAACCGCAGCAGCCAGGGCGCACCCGGCTCGAACGGGCCGCGCTGCTGCCAGCCCGACCACATCTGCACCGTCCGCCCGACGAACTGGTAGCCGCCGGGCCCCTCCATGCCGTACACGCAGAGGTAGGCGCCGCCGATGCCGACCGAGTTCTCCGCCGTCCAGGTGCGGGCCGGGTTGTACTTGGTGGTGACCAGCCGGTGCCGCGGGTCGAGCGGGGTGGCGACCGGCGCGCCCAGGTAGACGTCGCCGAGGCCCAGCACCAGGTACTCGGCGTCGAAGACCGTGCGGTACACCTCGTCCACCGATGCCAGGCCGTTGATCCGCCGGATGAACTCGATGTTCCACGGGCACCACGGCGCGTCGTCCCGGACGCCCGCCATGTAGCGCTCGATCGCCTCCCGGGTCGCCGGGTCGTCCCAGGACAGCGGCAGGTGGACGGTGCGGCTGGGCACCACCAGCCGGTCGGTGGCGGGCAGTGCCCGCTCGATCTCCCGTACCAGCGCCAGCAGTTCGGGCAGCGGCAGGACGTCCGGGTCGACGTGCACCTGCAGCGAGCGGATGCCCGGGGTCAGGTCGACGACGCCCTCCGGACGCCGTGTGGCGAGCTGCTCGGCCAGCGCGTGGACGCGCATCCGCAGGGCCAGGTCGAGCTGCATGGGCCCGTACTCGACCAGCAGGTTGTCGTCGCCGCTGCGCCGGTAGGTGACGCTCGGCCGGTCCCGGCCGGCGGGAGTGCGGTGCAGGATGCCGCCGTCCACGATCGCCGGGCGGGAGGCCTGCGGTGCGGCGGCCGGGGTGCGGCGCAGCGCCGCGGCGTCCTCGGTGGTGACGGGCACGAAGCGGACCCTGTCGCCGGGGCGGAGCTGGCCGAGCTTCCAGCGCTGGCCCGAGGCGACGGTGGCGGGGCAGACGAAGCCGCCGAGGGAGGGGCCGTCCGGGCCGAGCAGGACGGGCATGTCGCCGGTGTAGTCGACGGCGCCGACCGCGTACGGGGTGTCGTGGATGTTGGAGGGGTGCAGGCCGGCCTCGCCGCCGTCCGGGCGGGCCCAGGCGGGTTTGGGGCCGACCAGGCGGACTCCGGTGCGGGCGCTGTTGAAGTGCACCGACCAGTCGGCGGCGTAGAAGTCGGCGATGTCCTGCTCGGTGAAGAACTCCGGTGCGGCGTGCGGTCCTTCGACCGCGGGCAGCTGCCACTCGGAGGTGAACCCGGGGCGGTCGGCGACCGGGCCCGCGCCCTCGCCGAGGGTGCCGGTGCCGCCGTGCAGGACGTCGCCGGTGCGCAGCGCCCGTCCGCCGTGGCCGCCGAAGCCGCCGAGGGTGAAGGTGGCGGCGCTGCCGAGGAAGTCCGGTGCCTCGATGCCGCCGGCGACCAGGAGGTAGCTGCGCAGGCCGGGCCCCGGCGGGGCGGGGATGTCGAGCAGGCCGCCGGCCGGGACGAGCACCGGCTCCCACTGGGGTACGGGGCTGCCGTCCACGGTGACGGCGGTCGGGGCGCCGGTCACGCAGACCCAGGTGGGCGCGGTGAAGCGCAGGGCGGGCCCGAGCAGGGTGCACTCCAGGCCGGCGGCGCCCTCGGGGTTGCCGAGGGCCCGGTTGCCGAGCCGGAAGGAGAGGTCGTCCATCGGGCCGCAGGGCGGTACGCCGACGTGCCAGTAGCCGGTGCGGCCGGGCCAGTCCTGGACGGTGGTCTGGGTGCCGGCCCGGACGACCTCGATCCGCGGGGTGGGGTCGGCGACGTGCGCCAGGGTGCCGGTGTGGTGCTCGGCCGCGGCGATCGCAGGGACGGCGGGGACGGCGCGCAACAGGCCGAGGTTGGTCTCGATGCCGTGGATGCGGGTGCCGTCCAGGGCGCCGGTGAGCCGGGCGAGGGCGTCGGCCCGGTCGGCGCCGTGCACGATCACCTTGGCGAGCATCGGGTCGTAGGCGGTGGTGACCTCGGTGCCGGTCTCCACCCAGGTGTCGACCCGGACGCCGTCGGGGAAGACGACCTCGGTGAGCAGGCCGGCGCTGGGCCGGTGGTCGCGGCTCGGGTCCTCCGCGTACACGCGGGCCTCCACGGCGTGGCCGTCGGGTGCGCCGACCTCCCGGACCACCGAGCGGTCGCCCTGGGCGAGCCGGAGCATCCACTCGACCAGGTCGACCCCGTACACCGCCTCGGTGACCGGGTGTTCCACCTGGAGGCGGGTGTTGACCTCCAGGAAGTAGGCCTCCTCGCGGGCGGCGTCGTAGACGTACTCGACGGTGCCGGCCGAGCGGTAGCCGACGGAGGCGCACAGCTCCCGTGCGGAGTCGGCGAGTTGCCGGCGGACGCGGTCGGGCAGGCCGGGTGCGGGGGCTTCCTCCAGGACCTTCTGGTTGCGGCGTTGCAGCGAGCAGTCCCGGTCGCCGAGGGTGACCACCCGGCCGGTGCCGTCGCCGAAGACCTGCACCTCGACGTGGCGGGCGTGCTCGACCAGCCGCTCCAGGAAGACACCGGCGGTGGCGAAGCTGGCGGCGGCGACCCGCTGCACCCGCTCCCATGCGTCGGCGAGCCGGTCGGCGTTGCGGCAGGCCTGCATGCCGATGCCGCCGCCTCCGCCGGTGGCCTTGAGCATCACCGGGTAGCCGACGGCCTCGGCGGCGGCGAGGGCGGCCGGCAGATCGGGCAGCAGGCCGGTGCCGGGCAGCAGCGGCACGCCGGCGGCCTCGGCGGCGGCCCGTGCGGTGTGCTTGGCGCCGAAGACCTCCAGCTGGCCGGGGGTGGGGCCGACGAAGGCGAGCCCGGCGGCCTCCACCTGCCGGGCGAAGGCGGCGTCCTCGGAGAGGAAGCCGTACCCGGGGTGGATCGCGCCGGCACCGCTGTCGTGGGCGGCCTGCAGCACCAGGTCGGTGCGCAGGTAGCTGTCCTTGGCGGCGGCCGGGCCGAGCCGCACCGCGTGGTCGGCGAGCCGGACGTGCGGGGCGGAGCGGTCCGGGTCGGAGTACACGGCGACGGTGGCGATGCCGATCCGGCGCGCGGTGCGGACGATCCGGGCGGCGATCTCGCCGCGGTTGGCGATCAGCAGGGTGTCGTAGGCCATGGTCGCCGCTCAGTCCTCGGTGATCGTCATGCGGACGGGCGTGGGGTCGAAGCCGTTGCACGGGTTGTTGATCTGCGGGCAGTTGGAGACCAGCACCAGCACGTCCGTCTCGGCCTGCAGCACGACCCGCAGGCCGGGGGCGGAGATGCCGTCGACGATGCCGAGCGTGCCGTCCGCCTCGACCGGTACGTTCATGTACCAGTTGATGTTGGAGACCAGGTCGCGCTTGCCGAGGCCGTGCCGGGCGCCCTCGGCGAGGAAGTTCTCCACACAGGCGTGCTGCGACCAGGTGTGGTGGCCGTAGCGCAGGGTGTTGGACTCCTTGGAGCAGGCGCCGGCGATGGTGTCGTGCCGGCCGCAGTCGTCCTCGGCCACGGTCATCAGCGGCGTGTGCTCGGTGGACAGCAGCACGCTGCCCTTGCCGAGGAAGACCGAGCCCTGTGCCTGCAGGGTGTCGGCGGCGCTGTAGCGGACGGCGGTGTCGTGCGCGTCGTAGAGCAGGCAGTCGACGGCCTGGTTGCCGCCGAGGTCGGTGATCGTGAGCCGCTGACCGCGGCGGACGACGGCGGACCAGGCACCGCGGGCGGGCACCTCGGCATCGAGCAGGACGGTCATCGGGCCCCCAGGGCGGCGGTGTTGAGGTGGGCGCGGTGGCGTTCGGGGGTGGCGTCCCAGTGCGGGTCGCCGGGGCCGGTCACTTCGCCGGGCACGGCGGTGACCTGCAGCGGGGTGCAGTGCCAGGCCGGGCGCGGGTCCAGCGGGTGGGCGGTGTTGGCGAGCAGCAGGGTGGTGTGCTGCTCCAGCCGGAGGACGACCCGGGCGCCGGGGCCGGCCGGGCCGGTGTGGCGCAGGGTGCCGTCCGCCTCGACGGTGACGCCCTGGAAGAAGGAGACCGGGGCGGGCAGGTCGCGCCTCGTCAGGCCGTGCTTGGCGGCGGCCAGGGTGAGCAGTTCGCGGCCGGCGGGGGAGGGGCCGTGCGCGGAACCGTCGCCGTAGCGGGCGGTGTTGCGGGCGGCGGTGGAGGCGCCGGCCAGCGCGTCGTGCCGGCCGGAGGTGTCCTCGACCAGGGTGGCGAGCACCCGGCCCTCGCCGGAGAGCAGCTGGCTGCCCCCGGTGAGGTAGGCGTTCCACTGCACCTTGACGGTGTCGGCCGTGTTCAACCGCTCCCACGGCCGCCCGGTGACGTACAGCAGCAGCTGGGCGCAGGCGTCGCCGTCCCGGTCGGTGAGGGTGACCAGGGCACCGGCCGGGAGGACGAGGTGGGTGTAGCCGCCGCCGGCGACGGTCTCGGACCACAGGGTGCCCGGGGGCGGCGGCAGCTGCGGCATGCAGTCGACGACCGTGCCCGCCTGGGACCTGGCGTGGGCGCGGGCGGCCGTGGTGGTGGCGGTGCCGGCCTCGCCGTCGTGGATTTCTGTCATGCGACAGAAATTAGGGAGGCCCGGATTCGCCGCCATTGCCCGTGCGTAACACCGGAGTTACCGTCCCCTCACGGCGATCGCCGCCGGCGGTGATGTGCGAGGATCGCGAGGTGTCCGCCACCAGCCGCCCGACCGCCCGAACGGCCCGCACCCCCCGTACCGCCACCACCCGCGGCACGGGCCGCGTCGGCCGCCCGCGCGCCCAGGGCCCCTCGGACAGCGGCCTCGCCCCGCGCGACCAGGTCCTCGCCGCAGCCGCCGAACTCTTCACCCGGGACGGCTACGCCGCCACCACCACCCGCGCCGTCGCCGAACGCGCCGGGATGCGCCAGGCCTCGATGTACCACTACTTCGCGGGCAAGGAGGACATCCTCGCCACCCTGCTCGAGAGCACCGTCGAGCCCTCGCTCGCCTTCGCCACCGGCCTGCTCGCCGACCCCGACGCCGACCCGGCCCCGCGGCTCTGGGCCCTCGCCGCCCGGGACGCCGAACTCCTCTTCGGCGGCCTCTACAACCTCGGCGCGCTCTACCAGTTGCCCGAGGTCCGCGGCGAGCGCTTCGCGGGCTTCCGCGGCGCCCGCGAGGCCCTGAAGGCGGCGTACGGGCGCCTGCTCGCCCTGGTCGACCCGGGCGCGGACGCGGCGCTGCGCACCGACCTGCTGTTCGGCCTGGTCGAGGGTGGGGTGGCGGTCGCCCGCGAGCACGGCGGCCGCTCGGCCGCCCAGGTGGCCCGTGCGGTCGCCGACGCCGTGCTGCGCCTGGGCGGCTGCGGGCCCGAACGCCTCGAAGCCGCCCGCCGGGAGGGCGAGCGGCTGCTGTGAGGGCGGTCTTCCGGCGCGAGGACCTCAGCGGCGGCGCAACCGGTAGGCCGCGCCCACCGCCACCGCCCCCGCCAGGACGAGCACCGCGAACCACTGCAGGTACCAGTGCCCGCCCTCCGGGTCGTACACCGAGGCGCGCGGCCAGGCCAGGTTGATCGTCATCGCCACCCCGTAGAGCAGCGCCAGGGCGTTCACCGGCAGCCCCCAGCGGCCCAGCGAGAACAGCGGCCGGCCGGCCTCGTCCAGCCCCGCGCCGCCCGCCTCGCCGGCCGCCTCGCCGGCCCCGAGCGGCAGCCCGCGCAGCCGGCGGGCCAGCACGGCGCCCACCACCAGCGCGTACGCGGCGTACACCAGGGCGACACAGGTGGCGGAGAGCGCCAGGAAGGCCGCCGGGGAGGCCAGGTTGAGCAGCAGGAAGCCGACCGCGGGTGCGCCCACCGCGAGCGCCGCCCAGCGGGGCATGCCGCTGCCCGGGGAGACCCGCGCCAGCCGTCCGGCGCCGGGCAGCGCGCCGTCCCGGGCCATCGAGAACACCATCCGGGTGCCGGCGGTCTGCATCGCCAGGGTGCCCACGCAGACCGCGACCGCCACGTCGGCCAGCAGCACCCGGCCGAGCCCGTCACCGAGACTGCTGGTCAGCACGTAGGACAGGCCCTCGGCGGCGAGTCGTCCGTCGGTCAGGCTGGGCGCTGCCAGCACCCCGCCGAGCAGCAGCAGCCCGCCGCTGACCCCGGCCGCGGCGAGCGCGGTGAGGATGGTCCGCGGCGCGGTGCGGCGCGGCGCGACCGTCTCCTCGGAGAGCTCCCCGGCGCTGTCGAAGCCGATCATCACGTACGCGGCGGTGAACGAGCCGACCAGCAGCGCCCAGAACCCGCCGCCGGGGTGGCCGGTGTGCAGCACCGCACCGGCCGGCTGCTCGGTGTGGGTGAACAGCAGCACCACGATGAGGACGATGCCGGCCAGCTCGGCCGTCACACCGACGCCGTT
The DNA here is from genome assembly GCF_040680995.1 of Kitasatospora sp. NPDC051914. NCBI lineage: Bacteria > Bacillati > Actinomycetota > Actinomycetes > Kitasatosporales > Streptomycetaceae > Kitasatospora > Kitasatospora sp. NPDC051914. The sequence continues at coordinate 36,946 of NZ_JBFAXX010000044.1, read as the reverse complement.
CACCAGCGACAGCACCCGGTTGTCGACCGCGTTGACCAGTGTGGTGAGCGCGATCAGCGCGGTGCCCAGCAGCACCGCGTTGGCCGCGCCGCTCGCGGTGGTCGGCGAGGGGTCGCCGCCGACCAGCTGGAAGCCGGACCACAGCGCGGGCAGCACCACCTGCAGGGCGAGCGCCGCGGCGGCCACCACGACGACCTGGCCGAGCACCATCAGCCAGCCGGTGAACCAGCCGTAGACCGGGTTCGCCAGCCGGGTCGCCCACTGGTAGATGGCGCCCGAGATCGGGTAGCGGGCGGCGAGTTCGGCGAAGCAGGCGGCCACCGCCAGCTGCCCGGCGAGCACCGCGGGCCAGGTCCAGACGAAGGCCGGACCGGCCGCGCCGTAGCCGAAGGCGAACAGCTGGAAGACCGTCGTCAGGACGGAGATGAACGAGAACCCGGCCGCGAAGGAGGCGAACCGGCCCATCGTGCGGTGGAGTTGCTGCGGGTAGGGGAGCTCGCCGGCGGACGGCGGCCCGGGGGTCTCGGCAGGGGCGAGGGAAGTGCTGGTGGTCATCGGGCACCGGCTTTCCGCGGGCGGTTTCTGTCGGGTGACAGAAATTAGGCCCGGCCGGATTCCCGCGCGTTGCCCGGCTGTTGCCGCCAGGTTGCCGTGTGCTCACCGGCCGCCGGGCGGCCCGGGAGCTGCCTTCACAGGGCACTCGGGTGACCGCTCAGGGGCGCACCCGCGGCCGTCGAAGGCGGCTTCTGGCCGAAGTGGCGGCCCGCCCATGCGGTGATTGCCGCCGCGATCTCGGCGGGCCGGTCCTCGGGGGCCTGGTGGCCGGCCGGGCCGCAGGGCACGGTCTCCAGACCGGCGATGTTCGCGGTGCACCAGTCGGCCATCGCCGGGTCGATCATCAAGGTCGGCGAGGAGTCGAAGGTCAGCAGCAGCTTCGGCACCTCGGGGGTGGCGGCGAGCCGGTCCCCGTACGCCTTGACCCGGGCGACCTCGTCGGCCGGCTCGTCGTCCAGCGGCATCGCCCGCGGCCACTCCAACAGCGGACGGCGGCTCTCCCGGGTGGGGTAGGGGCTGCGGTAGACGTCCAGGTCCTCCTCGGCGAGACCGGTGAGCACGGTCTGGCCGAAGGAGCCCTCGATGAAGACGTTCCGGTCGAGCACCAGCTCCTCGCCGACGCCCGGGGTGCGGAACGCCTCGAACCGGGCGCGGGCGGCCGCCGGGTACTCCTCCCAGGTCATCGGCCGGACGATGGTCTCCATGAAGGCGATCCCGCGGACCCGCTCGGGCAGCCGGGCGGCCCGGTCGAAGGCGAGTGCGCCGCCCCAGTCGATGCCGACCAGCACCGCCTCGTCCAGCCCGAGCGCGTCGAACCAGGCGTCCAGGTAACGGGCGTGGTCGTCGAAGCGGTACGGGATGTCGGGCTTGCCGGAGCGGCCCATGCCGATCAGGTCGGGGGCGAGCCGCCGGAACGGGCCGCCGACCGCCGGCAGGACGTTCCGCCACAGGTGGGACGAGGTGGGATTGCCGTGCAGGAAGACCAGCGGCGTGCCGCTGCCGGCTTCCTCGTGGTGCATCGTCGAGTCGAGAACGGTGGTCTCGGGCATGGCTGTCACTCCTCCGGTGGGTCGGACGGGACGTCGAGCGGGGTGTCCAGCAGGGTCGTCAGCTCGCGGACCAGGACGTCGGTGCGCGCGCCGTCGAGGCCGCCGAGCGGGGCCAGCAGCTGCTCCAGGAGCTGCTGCACGAGGGCGACGGCGCGGCGGGTGGTCTCCCGGCCGGTCGTGGTGAGCGACAGCCGGACGGCGCGGCTGTCGGCCGGGTCCTTCTCCCGCGCCAGCAGGCCGTCGGCCTCCAGGGTGCGGGCCAGCTTGGAGACGTAGAGCGCCTCCAGGCCGGTGCGGTCGGCGAGTTCGCGCTGGCTGGGCTGCAGGCCGGAGCGCTGGACGCCGTACAGCGAGGCCAGCAGGGCGTACTGGGCGTGGGTGAGGCCGAGCGGGGCGAGCGCCCGGTCGACGGCCACCCGCCACTTCATGGCCAGCCGCCAGACCAGGAAGCCGGGTGTCGGGCCGTGGGGTTCCTTGCTCATGGGAAATACAGTACATGGCTATTAAGTACATGGCTACTATTTACCGCGGGGAGGGCGGGGCGCCGACGGCCGGCGCCCCGCCCTCCCCGCTCCGTGCCGTCCGGCGGGTCAGCCCAGCAGGGTGCCCATCCACTCCTCGATGCCCGCGACCGTGCGCGGCAGTGCACCGGACATCAGCCGGGCGCCGTCCGCGGTGACCACCAGGTCGTCCTCGATCCGCACGCCAATGCCGCGCAGCTCCGGCGGCAGCGTCTCGTCGTCCGGCTGGAGGTACAGCCCGGGCTCCACGGTGAGCACGTGGCCCTCCTCCAGGCGCCCGTCCAGGTAGGTCTCCGTCCGCGCCTTGGCGCAGTCGTGGACGTCCAGCCCGAGCATGTGGCCGCTGCTGCACAGCGTGTACCGGCGGTACAGCCCGCTCTCCGGGCGCAGCGCCTCCTCCGCCGGGACCTTCAGCACGCCCCACTCGGCCAGCCCCTCGGCGATCACCCGCATCGCCTCCCGGTGGAAGTCGCGGAAGCTCGCGCCGGGCCGCACCGCCGCGATGCCGGCCTCCTGCGCGGCCAGCACGAGCTCGTAGACGTCCCGCTGCGCGCTGGTGAAGGTGCCGCTCAGGGGCAGGGTGCGGGTGATGTCGGCGGTGTAGAGGGTGTCCGTCTCCACGCCGGCGTCCAGCAGCAGGAGCCGGTCCGGGTCGAGAGGCCCGTCGTTGCGGATCCAGTGCAGCACGCAGGCGTGCGCACCGGAGGCGACGATGGTCTCGTAGCCGGGGCCGTTGCCCTCCAGCCGGGCGCGCCGCTCGAAGGTGCCCTCCAGCCAGCGCTCGCCGCGGCGGTGGCGCAGCGCGGCCGGCAGTGCGCGGACGACGTCCTCGAAGCCGGCGGCGGTGTGGTCGACGGCGAGCTGCAACTGGCCGACCTCCCAGGCGTCCTTGACCAGCCGGAGCTCGGAGAGCGCCGCGGCCAGGCGGGCGTCGCCCTCGGCGCGGTCCGCGGCCGGACGGCCGGTGAGCGCGTCCACCGCCGGGTCGACCCCGGACAGCACCCGGGCGGAGGGGCCCACGGTCTTGGCGAGCTCGTCCAGGTGCACGGTGCGGATGCCGGTGAGCTGCTCCGCCTCGGCGAGGTCGGGGCGCCGCCCGACCCAGAACTCGCCGTAGCGACGGTCCCGGTAGAACTCGGAGCTACCCGCGCCGCGCGGCGAGCGGGGGCGGACGTGCAGCACGGCCTCGCCGTCCGGCTCGATCACCAGGACGTGCCCGACCTGCTCCTCGCCGGTCAGGCCGGTGAGCCACGCGTACGCGCTGTGCGGGCGGAAGCGGTAGTCGCAGTCGTTGCTGCGGACCTTCAGCTGCCCGGCCGGGACGACCAGGCGTTCGCCGGGGAAGGCCGCCGCCAGGGCGGCCCGCCGGGCCGGCATCGCGTGGTGGCCGGGGGCCCGATCGCTCGCGGGCAGCGGGGTGGGTGCCCAAGCGGTGCCCATGAAGGCGTCGAGCGCGGGGGAGACCGGGAGGTCGTGGCTCCCGGTGTTGGGCGGCAGGGGTGCGGGGCCGGTGGTGGCAGGGCCGGAGGTCGCAGGGGTGGCGGTGGCGGGGTCGGTGGTCACGGCTGGTGGGCTCTCCTTCGGGCCGGCCGGTCGGGGCCGGGAGTGTCGACCGGGCGTCAGTGAAATGTCACATTGCCATGGTACTGACGCCCCTGCCCGGGAACCAGACCAGTGCACGCCGGGAGCCGGACCCGTGCACACACCGGCGGGCCGGGTGGACCCGAAGGTCCGCCCGGCCCGCTGCCCGTGGTGCTGCTGTCAGACCTCCAGGTCCGCCTCGATGCGCTTCAGCTGGTGACGGGCCATCGCCAGGTTGGCGCGCTGCTTGTCCAGTGCGAGGTAGAGGAACAGGCCCTTCCCGGAACGGCTGGTGAGCGGCCGGATCAGGTGGTACTGGCTGGACAGTGAGATCAGGATGTCTTCGATGGCTTCCTTGAGATTCAGCATCTCGATCGCGCGGACCTTCGCCCTGACCACGTCCGTGTTGCCCGCTGCGGCGACGTTCAGGTCGAGCTCCGGGCCGCCGCCGATGGTGCCGAGCGCCATGCCGCTGTTGTAGTCGACGAGGGCAACGCCGATGGCGCCCTCGATCGAGCTCATCGCGTCCTTGAGGGAGTGCTCCGTGCTGGCCATGGTGGTTCCTTCCTGAAGGGTGTTGACGGGGTGTCGGTGGTTCGGGTTCAGGGACGGTCCTGGCGCTCCAGGGCCGCGTCGGCTATCGCGGCGATCCGGCCGCCGGCCCGGCGGGCCTCGAAGTGCAGCCGGCCCACGTTGGCGTCCGGCCCGGCGAACAGGGTCAGGACGACGTAGCCGCCGGCCGCGTAGGTCGCGGTGTAGCCGTTCTCGCCGCGGGTGAGCAGTTCGCGGAAGCCGCCCTGGCCGCTGGCCTCGATCAGCCTGGAGCCGACGCCGAGGGCGGCCGCGGTGAGCGCCGCCAGGCCCTCCGGCTCCAGACCGTTGGTGTCGTGGGCGACCACCAGCCCGTCGGTGGTGGCGACCAGCCCGCCGGTCAGGTGCGGCACGGTGGCGCGCAGCCCGCGCAACTCGCTGAGCACCTCGGGTTCGGGCAGGACGGGTGACCGCTTCGCCGTGAACTGGCGCAGGGCGCGCTTCATGACGCGGCCCGGAACGGCGTACGGGCGGGTGGGACGCTCACAGTCGGGCCTCCAGGGCGGCTCGGATCCGGAGCAGCAGGGCGATCTCCGGATCTGGCGGGAAGTCGTGCAGGGCCGGCGACGGCAGCAGCACCTCCGGGTGGGCCGGGGGCGGCCCGGCCTGCGGCGGCACTCCGTCCGTCCGCGCCGGGGCGGACGGCGGGGCGGGCGAGGCCACCGGGGGTGCGGCTGCGGCGGTCGGCGCGGGCCCGTCCCTGGGCGCCGGGATCTCGATGAGCCCGGCGGCCGCGAGGTGCCGGATGTCGAGCAGGGTGGTGTAGGCGGACCGGCCGAGCAGGCGGGCGATCTGGGAGGGGGTGCGGTAGCCGTCCGCCGCGGCGAGGACGGCCCGCGCCCTGGCGCCGAAGGCGGTGGTCCGCCGCTCCGGTCCGGCGGGTGCGGATCGGGCGCGGACCGGGGCCTCGTCCAGCCCGGCGGCCGCGAAGGTGCGGTCCAGCAGGGCGCGCCGCCGGGCGACGGCGATCCGCACGGCCCCGGCGGCCAGCGGACGGGCGAGGGTCAACCCCGGGCGGACGCCCGGCAGGAAGCCGATCGGGCCGTCGTTCTGCGGCAGTGCGAAGAAGGCGGCGTCGAGGACCGCGGTGACCTGGCAGAGCTCCAGCTCGCCGCGGCCGATGCAGCCGGTGTTGACGAGGTGCTCGGCGGCGGGACGGCCGCGGGCGGCGGCCATGGCGTCGGCCCAGGTACGGGCGGAGAGCCGGCCGGCCGAGGTGAGCAGGGTGCCGACGTCCGGGGTGGCCGGGCTCTCGGCGTGCACCACCTCGCCGTCGACCAGGTGGACGGTGCCCGCGGAGCCGTGCAGCGCCCCGGTGGCCCGGTCGGAGGCGAGGTCGGTCAGCGCGGCCTCGAAGACGGTGGCCGGGGCGAAGCCCGAGCGGTGCCGGCGCGGCAGCCTGAACGCGGGACGGGCGGGTTGGAAGACCGGTGCGGGGGTCGGCTGCGGGGTGGGTTGCAGGGTCGGCTGCATCAGGCGAGCACCAGCCCGTCCGCAATGCCGGCCAATCGCATCCGGGCCATGGCGAGGTTGGCGGTGGCTCGGTCCAGCCGCAGGTAGAGGAAGACGCTGCTGTCGAAGGCCGTCTCCACGAAGCGGATCAGGTGGTAGGTGCCGGCCGAGGTGACGATGACGTCCTCGGCCGGGGCGGTTCTGGCGGCGGGGTCGGCGAAGGACGAGGTCTGGGTGATGGCGCGGGCGACTTCGGTGGCGTCGGCCGCCCCCGCGTCGTGGTCACCGCCCGGGCCGGCGCCGGCCGCACCGAGGGCGAGGCCGCTGGTCCAGTCGACCAGGCTGGCGCCGAGAGCCCCGGTGATGGTCATCGCTTCGAGCAGGCAGTCGTCGATCCCCGGCAATGGTTCGCACCCCTCCTAAGCGCCCCCGAGACGCGTCCGTGGCCACGTCCTTACTGGCTGTAGCCCCATCGGGGCGTAACGCTACCGTGCCGGTGGCGGCGCGGGGGAGGGTTCCGGCACATTCCTCGGGCATATGCCCGAAGCTTTGCAAAGTGCTGACGTGGGGTCAGCTGTCCTTCTCCTCCTGCGAGTCGGGCAGGGTCCGGAGGCCGGGAATCGGCGAGGGCAGCAGCCACAGGAACGAGGTGAGTGCGCCGACGGCGGCGACCCAGAGCGCCGGCCGCAGGCCGAGCGTGCTTCCGAGCACCCCTCCCAGAAGCGAACCTAGCGGACGGATGCCGTAGTTCACCGCCTGATAGGCGCCGGAGACCCGGGATCGGAGCCGATCCGGGATTACTGCCGCGAAGAGCGAGCCGATTGTGATATCGAGGATCATCACGCCGATGCCCGAGCCGAACACCGCGGCCAGCAGCAGGCCGACCACCGTCCAGGTGCCGCCGCGCGCCGCGGGGATGAGCAGCAGTGGCGCCGGGTAGGCGATCAGGCCGAGCACCGCGGCCCGGCCGATGCCGATCCGGCGGCTGATCCGCCCGGTGACGGCCGCGCCGAGCAGCCCGCCGACCGCTCCGGCGCTCAGCACCGCGCCGAGCAGCCCGGCGGACAGGCCGAGCTCGGTGGTGGCGTACAGCACGAACAGTGCCGCGATCATGAAGGTGAAGAGGTTCACCGTGGCCGTGCCGAGCAGGGCCGCCCGCATCACGGGTGTGGTGGCGATGAACTTGAGCCCGGCGGAGATCCGGCCGGGGGAGCGCGGCTCGGCCGGGGGCTCGGTGGGCCGGATGCTGCCCAGGGCGAGGGCCGAGGCGAGGAAGGAGAGCGCGTCGGCGACCAGCGCCAGCGGGGCGGCCAGCAGTTGGACGAGCCCGCCGCCGAGGCCCGGGCCGGCCGCCGCGGACATCGCCCGGCTGCCGTTGACCAGCGAGTTGCCCTCCACGTAGCGGTCTGCGGGGACGACGGAGACGAACAGTGGCGGGTTGCACACGTCGAACAGCACCGACAGGGTGCCCATGGCGAAGGCCACCACGAACAGCTGGGTGAGCGTCAGCGCGCCCAGCAGGTAGGCGATCGGCACGGTGAGCAGCAGGACGGCCCGCCCGATGTCGGCGGCGATCATGATCCGGCGGCGGTCGGAGCGGCCGTCCGCCCAGGTGCCGGCATGCAGCGCGAAGAGCAGACTGGGCAGCCAGCCGGCCGCGGTGAGCAGGCCCATCCGGCCGGCGTCGGCGTGCAGGGTGGTGACGGCGACCAGCGGCAGCACGATCAGGGTGATCTGGTCGCCGACGGCCGAGACGGTCTGGCCCGTCCAGTAGCGGCGGAACTCGGTGACCCGCAGCAGCGCGGGTATCAGCCGCCGACCGGGGCGCTCCGGAGGGGGTGGACCGTCCGGCGCAGCCGGGGTGCCGGGGGACTCAACGGCAATAGCGGTGCCGGCGGAAGCCTCGGGGGCCTCGGGCCCGTGGTCGGGCTGGTCGGCGTGGGCGGTCGTCGGCGCGGTCACCGTGCGGACTCCTCGGTCGGGCCGGCGGCGGGGCCGTCGTGCGGTGGATCAGTGGCGTGCGGTGGATCGGTGGGCAGGGCCATCCGGACGAGCAGGACCGGGCGGCTGCCGGCCGGGCGCTCTGCCCCGGCGCCGAGCCGGCCCAGGTACGGGCGGGTCAGCTCGTCCATCCGCGCGGTGAGGTCGGCGAGCTCCTCCGCGGTGAGGTGCAGCAGGGTGTCGTCGAGGCCGGCGGCGCGACGCCAGGCGGGCGACTCCTCGCCCTGGCCCTCCAGCCAGCGGGCGGCCAGGGCGGCGTACCGGTCGACGACGGTGCGCTGGAGGGCGCCGGCCGCCTCGGCGGCCGCCGGGTCCGCCGAGGCGGTGTCCCAGCTGGTGAACAGGGCGGTGGCCCGCCAGGGCTTCTCGCGCCCGCGGCCGCCGCCGGCCTCCTCCACCAGCCCGTACTTGGCGAGCTGGCGGAGGTGGAAGGAGCAGCTGGCCACCGATTCGCCGATCAGCTCGGCGGCCCGGGTGGCGGTGAGCGGGCCCTCCCGGCGGAGCAGCCCGACCAGGGCCATCCGGGTGGGGTGCGCGTACGCCCGCAGCGCCCGCGGGTCGCTGAGGTGCACGGTGTCGGGTGGCGGCGGTTCCGGACGATCCTCGGTCATGCTTATAAAGCTATCTTTAGAAAGAAGTCTTTACAAGCGGCCGAAGTAGTCGAGGACGGCCTTCTCCTCACCCTCCCGGGCGGTCAGTGCCACATGGTTGTCCGGTCGGACGAGTACCAGGGCCCGGCCCTCGACGCCGTACGCCCGGTGCGCATGCCCGCCGGTGTCCCGCAGCCCCGCCGGGTCGTCCGTGTCCACGGCTATCGTGCGGAGGTGCCCGGGCAGGCCGGGGGCCGGTCGGTGGCCGAAGGCGAGCAGGGTGAACCGATCGCCTGCGAACGCCTCGAGGAACCGTACCGGCCGCCCCTCGGCGTCGGTGCAGGGGGCGTCCGGCGCCCGGTCTCCGGCCTGCAGCAGGCCGCCGAGCCCGTCCTCGGCGAGGCTGCTCCAGCGGTAGCCGAGCGAGAGGCCGGTGAGGTCGGCGACCCGGGTGGCCTCCACGCCGACCCCCGGTGTCCTTGCGCCCCGGATGACGGCCTCCATCCCGGCGGCGGAGGTCTGCAGCGTCCAGGCAGCGATCGGTAGCCGCTCCTCCTGGTAGCTGTCGAGCAGCGCGGGCCGGGCACGTCCCGCCAGCACCGCCCCGAGCTTCCAGCCGAGGTTCCATGTGTCCTGGATGCCGGTGTTCATGCCGAGCCCGCCCGCGGTCGGGTGGACGTGCGCGGCATCGCCCGCCAGCAGCACCCGGCCCACCCGGTACCGCTCCGCCATCCGCACGTTGACCCGCCAGCTGGAGAGCCAACCGGCCCGGTGCACCCGGATGTCCTCGCGCCCGGTGTGCCGGGCGACGATCCGCCGGAAGCCCTCCAGCGAGGGGGCGAGCGCCGTGCCGTCCGGGCCCGTCTCCGGCGTGGCCTGCACCTGCCAGCGCCGGTCGCCGCCGCCGAACGGGTAGAGCAGCAGTGCGCCCTGCGGGCCGAACCACTGGTGCCAGGCGTCCGGCTCCAGACCGCTCAGCTCCAGATCGCCCACCACCATGGCCGGCTCCGGCTCGCCGGTGCCCGTGAACGCCACGCCCAACTGCTTGCGGACGGTGCTCCGCCCGCCGTCGCAGCCGACCAGGTACTGCGCGGTGGCCGTCCGCCCGTCCGCGAAGCGCGCCCTTACCTGCCCGCCGCCCTGCTCGAAGCCGGTGAGCTCGGTGCCGAACTCGACCGCCACGCCCAGCTCGGCCAGTCGGGCCCGCAGCAACTCCTCGACCCGGTCCTGCGGCAGGTAGAGCGAGCCAGGGTGCGGGGCGCCGGGGGTGGGTGCGGTGTCGGCCGCCGGGTCGGACTCGGCGGCGAACGCGCCCTCGAAGTAGCGGCGGAAGGGCAGCCGGCTGCGGCCGGAGACCAGCAGGGCGTCGGCGAGGCCGAGGTCGGCGAGCACCTCCAGGCTGCGCGCGTTGAGGGTCTTGCCGCGCGAGCCCGTGTGCGGGCCGGGCGCCCGCTCGACCACCCGGACGGCCACGCCCTGGCGGGCGAGCAGGCAGGCGAGCGTCAGGCCGGTCGGCCCGGCGCCGGAGATCAGGACGGACGTCGTGCTGGGTGCGGTCATGGCGGAGCTCCTCCCCGAGGGCCGGGCGCAGCTGTGGAAGGCCCGGACAACGCCATGGAACAGCAACCCGGTAAGAAATGCAACCCGGTAACAAAAGAGTCCGGGTTAGAATCGGCACCATGAACGAGCCGCCCGGTCTGCGGACCATCAAGAAGGAGCGCACCCGGCAGGCCATCGCCGACACGGCGATCGGCCTGTTCCTCACGCACGGCTTCGACGGGGTCTCGGTGCTCGAGATCGCCGCCGCCGCCGAGGTCTCCAAGCCCACCCTGTTCCGCTACTTCCCGAGCAAGGAGGAGCTGGTCCTGCACCGGATCGCCGACCACCTCGGCGAGTCCGGCCGCGTGGTCGCCGCCCGCGGCCCCGGGCAGACCCCGCTGGACGCCCTGGAGCACCACCAGCTCGACCGGCTCGCCGCCCGCGACCCGGCCACCGGGCTCTGTGCGGAGCCGCAGGTGCTCGCCTTCCACCGGCTGGTCTACGGGACGCCCAGCCTCTCCTCGCACCTGTTCGACTGGATCGCCCGCGACACCGAGCTGCTCGCCGAGGCCCTCGGCGGCCCCGGCGAGCTGACCGCCCGGCTGCTCGCCACCCAGTTCGTCTCCGTCCGGCAGGACCTCACCCGTACCAACTGGCAACGGCTGTCCGACGGCCTGCCGGAGGAGGACGCCCACCGGCAGGCCGTCGAGGACACCGCCACCGCCTTCGCCCTGCTGAGGACCGGCGCCGCCGGGTACGGGTACTGAAGGCGCGCCCCCGAAGGCGGGGGCCGCCGCTCGGGGGCGCGGTTCCGCCTCCCGGCCTTCGGCCGGGAGGCACCGCCGGCGCCCCTACGGGCGCCGGCGGGTCAGGAGGCCGGGCCGACGCGGACGGTGGTGATCCGTCCGCCCTGGCTCTCCCGGACGACCTCGATCCTGGTGTTGGTGTCCGGCACGGCCACGCCGAGCTGCGGCAGTGCTGGGTCGGTGTAGGTGCCGCGGCGGTCGTCGAAGGCCGGCACCGCGGGCTCGGCGCCGATCCGCACCGCCTCGCCCGCCTTGTGCAGGGTGAAGGCGGTGGTCGGCTTGAGGGAGAACACCGCGTCGAAGGACTGCGCCCGCCCGTTCACCGGGGTGCCGTCCTTGAACCGGATCGCCCCCGGGTGCGCGTCCACCGGCAGGATCAGGCCGCTGCCCGGGTGGTCCTTGGTGTTGTTGTCGGAGTAGGCGGTGTCCCACAGCCAGACCAGCACGCCCTCCTGGTACGGGTAGGTGTCGATCACCCCCTGCTTGCCGGCCACGCCGGTGTACCCGAAGTTGTAGGGGCCCGTCCGCAGGTAGGCGCCGTAGCCCGCGTACCGGCGGTTCTCCACCAGGTAGGCCCGCGGGTGCTCGCGGACCGCCGCGCGGCCCTGCACCACGGAGAAGCCGGTGGCCGTCCAGGCCGGGTCGCCGCCGTGCTCGGCACCGTCCGCGAAGAGTTCGCCGCCGCCGGCGGTGACCCGCACGCCGTCGACCAGCGCCCCCTTGCCGTGGGTGTTGGAGTCGGAGGTGGTGTGGAAGCGCAGCTTCACGGTGCTGCCGGTGAGGCCGTCCAGCGGGACGCGCAGCTGCTTCCAGCCGCCGGAGGCGCCGCTGAGGCCGGGCGTGCCGGCGGGTGTGGCGGGGATCGGCGCGCCGTCGGCGGTGCCGGGCAGCGGGCGCCAGGTCCTGCCGTCGTCGGTGGAGGCCTCCACGGTGAGGAAGTCGTAGTCCTGTTCCAGGTCGTACCAGGCGGCGGCGTCCAGTGCGGCGGGGCCGCTGCGGCCGGTCAGGTCCACCGTGCGGGCCAGCGAGCTGTCCAGGTTGTCGCCGGTGTCGCTCCACCACTGGGCGCCGCCCTCGTACGGGTCGGCGAGGTCGGTGGTGGTGCGGCCCGGGGGCAGGTGGACGAGGACGGCCTGGGCCTGGTCGGTGTTGTAGCCGCTCACCCCGAGGGCGTGGCTGGAGCGGGTGGCGGCCTGCGCCTCGTCGTAGTTGAGCCAGCCGAGCTGCAGCCGGCTCCAGGCGTCCAGGTCGCCCGGGTACTCGCCGGTGGTGTTCCTGCGGCCGGTGCCCAGGTAGGAGCCGGAGGACATCAGCGACCAGAAGTTGACGGAGTTGTCGCCGCCGGTCAGCGGGTAGAGGTCGGGCAGGCCGAGGTTGTGGCCGTACTCGTGGGAGAAGAGGCCCACGCCGCTGTTCTCGCCGGCCTGCAGGTAGTCGTAGACGTAGAGGCCGCTGTCGCCGACCGGCACGCCGCCGATCCGGTCGCCCTCAGGGCCGGTGCGTCCGCTCGGGTCGGGGAAGGCCCAACTGCGGTGCGCCCACAGGGCGTCGGCGCCCTGGGCGCCGCCGCCCCAGGTCTCGTCGACGCCGGCGTGCACCACGATCACGTTGTCGAGGTAGCCGTCCGGCCGGTCGAAGTTCCCGTCCCTGTCGTGGTCGTAGCGGTCGTGGACGTCGTACTGGGCGAGTTCGGCCTTCACCGCGGCGGGCGTACGACCCTTGGCGATCTCGCCGTCGTACCAGGCCTTGACCGCGTCCCGGACGAACTCGTGCGCCTGGGTCCAGGCGCCGCTGCCCTGCGGGCCCTTGTTGGAGCCGTACCGGGCCTCGTTCCAGGGGACGGTCACCCAGTCGCTGACGGTGCCCTCGATGTCGTACCGGCCGGAGGACTGGGTGCGGTAGTAGTTGCGCACCGAGTTGGCGCCCGGGGTGGCGTCGAAGAACATCCGCCGGTAGTAGTCCCGGTCGAAGTCGGACTTCCAGTAGGTGTGGGTGTCGCTCGCGTCCGGCTTCGGTATGGCGTTGTGCCGGGGGCCCGGGGTGCCGCCGTAGCGGACCTGCCCGTTGTGGAGGGTGGTGTCGTCCACCTGGTCGCCGAACTGGGCGAGGATGACGAAGACCTTGTCGCGGCGTTCCAGGCCGAGTTGGACGTAGTCGTCGCCGATCCGGACCCGGGAGGGGGCGCGGTGGTCGGCGGTGCGGGCGACGCTGCCGCGGTTGAGCTGTTCCAGCGCCTCGGCGCGCAGGGCCTGCCGCTTGCGCTCCTGGGGGGCGGGTTCGGGCTGGGGGCCCTCGGCGCCCTGCGGGGGTTCGGCGGCGAGCCGCGGTGCGGGTAAGGGTGACGGGGCGGCCGAGGCGGCGGGTATGCCGACGGCCATGATGCCGAAGGCGAGCGCAGCCGCGAGGGCTGCGGAGGGTGTGCGCTTCAACGGACCGGTCCTTTCCGGGCGGGGGAGGTCGGATGAGCGCGGGTAATATTTCACATGTCATCGGTCACATGGAAGACGTGTGAACGTGCGTCATCGATCCCCCGCCCGGCGGGCGGTGGTCCTCGGGGTGGTGTCGGGCGGAGGCCGCGCGGGCCGGTCAGTCGGAGGCCCTGAGCTCCGCCAGCAGGACGCCCTGGTCCTGGATGAGCTCCGTCAGGATGCGGCGCGCCGCACGGAGCAGGTCGGCGACATCGGCGCCGGCCAGTGCGTAGACGACGGTGGAGCCGTCCCGGGTCGCCGTCACCAGGCCGGCCCGGCGCAGCTGGGCGAGCTGCTGGGAGAGGCTGGACGGCTCGATCTCGATGTCCGCGAGCAGATCACGGACGGGGGTGGGACCTGCCTGCAGCAGTTCGAGCACCCGGATGCGGACGGGATGGCCGAGCATCCGGAAGAACTCCGCCTTGGCCTGGTACAGCGGTACGGGCACGCGGCCCCCTCTCCGGCTCCGGGTCAGTGCGGCCGCGGGTCGGGTCAGACCTCAAGTCCGGCCTCGATCCGCTTCAGCTGGTGACGGGCCATGGCGAGGTTGGAGCGGCTGCGGGCGAGGGCCAGGTAGAGGAAGAGGCCGCGGCCACTGGAGGTGGTGAGCGGCCTGATCAGGTGGTACTGGCTGCTGAGGGTGATCAGGATGTCCTCGATCCCGTTGTCCTGCAGGTTGAGCATCTCCATCGTCCGCATCTTGGCCCGGACGAGGTCGGTGTTGCCGGCGGCTGCCACGTTGAGGTCGAGCTCGGCGGAGTCGCCGAGCGTCCCGAGGGCCATGCCGCTGCCGTAGTCGACCAGGGCGACGCCGATCGCGCCCTCGATCGTCATGGCCTCCTTGAGCGCGGTCTCCGGGTTCGCCATCGTCATTCCTCCTGCTGTCGCGGTGCCCGCGCCGTTCGGGGCGGGTTCGGCAATGACTGTAGGGAGACGGTCGCGAAATCTTCGCCGGATGATCGGTATAGATCACGGATGAGCGAGTGCATGACTTTTGATGCCAGTTCGACGACGACTTGAAGACATTTGCAACTAAGGATGTGATTGAACGGCCATTCACAAGGCCCGCGCCGAACACGCCTGCGACCCGTCGCAGCCGCCCGACCGCACCCCGTGACAGCCGTCGGCGAAGCCCGCGAGCACTCCCCGCAGGACCCGGAAAAGGGTGCTATCGATGTCGGCCACGCCGGGTAACCTCTGGGCGAGATGCTCGATCACCACACCCACCACACCCGCTGCGCCCCGGTCGGACCCCAGGTCGGACCGGCTCCGCGGCCGCAGGCGTCGCCGTCTGCGCACCCGTCCCGCCCGCACGGGCAGTACACCCACGGGAAGAGAAGGTGACGCCGATGAACTCCCCCCTGCCCGAGGAGGAGCAGCTCAGCCCGGCCGAGGCGTACGCGGCCTCCCGCCGCCGGGCCGCCGAGCAGGCCACCGCCCTCCACGGCTTCCAGCAGCTCTACGACTTCCCGCTCGACCCCTTCCAGATCGAGGCCTGCCGGGCCCTGGAGGCGGGCGAGGGCGTGCTGGTCGCAGCGCCCACCGGCTCCGGCAAGACCATCGTCGGCGAGTTCGCCGTGCACCTGGCCCTCGCGAGCGGCCGCAAGTGCTTCTACACCACGCCGATCAAGGCGCTGTCCAACCAGAAGTTCGGCGACCTCGTGAAGCGCTACGGCGCCGCCAAGGTCGGCCTGCTCACCGGCGACAACAGCGTCAACGGCGACGCGCCCGTGGTGGTCATGACCACCGAGGTGCTGCGCAACATGCTCTACGCGGGCTCCAGCGCCCTCGACGGCCTCGGCTACGTGGTGATGGACGAGGTGCACTACCTGGCCGACCGCTTCCGCGGCGCCGTCTGGGAGGAGGTCATCATCCACCTCCCGGAGTCCGTGGTGCTGGCCTCGCTCTCCGCCACCGTCTCCAACGCCGAGGAGTTCGGCGACTGGCTGGACACCGTCCGCGGCGGCACCAGGGTGATCGTCTCCGAGCACCGGCCCGTCCCGCTGTGGCAGCACGTCATGGCCGGCAACCGGATGTACGACCTGTTCGCCAACCCGGACAGGGACGGCCGGCCCAAGGACGCCCCGCGCAACCCGGCCAAGGCCGTCAACCCCGAGCTCGTCCGGCTGGCCCGCTCCGAGATGGACCGCGGCGGACGCGACCGCTTCGCCAAGGGCCGCGGCCGCTCCATGCCCGCCGGCCGCCCCGGCCGGGTCTGGACGCCCGGCCGGCTCGACGTCATCGAGCGCCTCGATGCCGAGGGCCTGCTGCCCGCGATCACCTTCATCTTCAGCCGGGCCGGCTGCGAGGCCGCCGTCCAGCAATGCCTGGCCTCCGGCCTGCGGCTCAACCGCGACAGCGAACGCCGCCAGGTCCGCGAGATCGTCGAGCAGCGCTGCTACGACATCCCCGACGAGGACCTCCACGTCCTCGGCTACTTCGAGTGGCTGGACGGGCTCGAGCGCGGCATCGCCGCCCACCACGCCGGCATGCTGCCCCGCTTCAAGGAGGTCGTCGAGGAGCTCTTCGTGAAGGGCCTGGTCAAGGCCGTCTTCGCGACCGAGACCCTCGCCCTGGGCATCAACATGCCCGCCCGCTCGGTGGTCATGGAGAAGCTCGTCAAGTGGAACGGCGAGACCCACGCCGACATCACCCCCGGCGAGTACACCCAGCTCACCGGCCGCGCAGGGCGCCGCGGCATCGACGTCGAGGGCCACGCGGTCGTGCTCTGGCAGCGCGGCCTCGACCCGGAGGCGCTCGCCGGCCTCGCCGGCACCCGTACCTACCCGCTGAAGTCCTCCTTCCGGCCCTCGTACAACATGGCGGTCAACCTGGTCGGCCAGTTCGGCCGGCACCGCTCCCGCGAGCTGCTGGAGACCTCCTTCGCCCAGTTCCAGGCCGACCGCTCGGTGGTCGGCATCGCGCGCCAGGTCCAGCGCAACGAGGAGGGCCTGGAGGGGTACCGCGAGTCGATGACCTGTCACCTCGGTGACTTCGACGAGTACATGGCGCTGCGGCGGCAGCTGAAGGACCGTGAGAACGAGCTCGCCCGCGAGGGCACCAGCCAGCGCCGCGCCGCCGCCGTCGAGTCCATCGAGCAGCTCAAGCCCGGCGACGTCATCCACGTGCCCACCGGCAAGTTCGCCGGCCTCGCGCTCGTCCTCGACCCCGGCCTGCCGCCGGTCGGCCGCGGCCACCGCGGCGGCCCCCGGCACCCCGACTACCAGGACGGCCCGCGCCCGGTGGTGCTCACCGCCGAACGCCAGGTCAAGCGGCTCGCCATGATCGACTTCCCGCACCCGGTCGCCGCCATCGAACGGATGCGGATCCCGAAGTCCTTCAACCCGCGCAGTCCGCAGTCCCGCCGCGACCTCGCCTCCGCCCTGCGCACCAAGGCCGGCCACCTCGAACCCGAGCGGTTCCGCCGCGGGCGCGCGGCCGCCGCCGACGACCCGGAGATCACCCGGCTGCGGGCCGAACTCCGCCGGCACCCCTGCCACGGCTGCAACGAGCGCGAGGACCACGCCCGCTGGGCCGAGCGCTTCCACCGGCTGCACCGCGACACCGAACTGCTCGAACGCCGGATGCGCTCCCGCACCCACACCATCGCCCGCACCTTCGACCGGGTCTGCGGCCTGCTCTCCGACCTCGGCTACCTGCAGGGCGACACCGTCACCGACGACGGCAAGCGGCTCGGTCGGCTCTACGGGGAGCTCGACCTGCTCGCCTCCGAGTGCATCCGCGAAGGCGTCTGGAAGGGCCTCTCCGCGGCCGAGCTCGCCGCCTGCGCCTCGGCCCTCGTCTACGAGGCCCGGCAGTCCGACGACGCCGTCGCACCGCGGGTGCCGGAGGGCGCGGCCAAGGAGGCGCTCGGCAAGATGGTCCGCATCTGGGGCCACCTCGACGCACTGGAGGAGCAGCACAGGATCTCCACCGCGGAGGGCGTCGGCCAGCGCGAACCCGACCTCGGCTTCGCCTGGGTCGCCTGGCGCTGGGCCCTCGGGCACAACCTGGACGCCGTCCTCCGCGACGCCGAACTCCCGGCCGGCGACTTCGTCCGCTGGACGAAGCAGCTGATCGACGTCCTCGGCCAGATCCAGGACGCAGCCGGCGAGGACACCGACCTCCGCACCACCGCCCGCAAGGCCGTCGACGCCCTCCGCCGCGGCATCATCGCCTACTCCTCGGTGGGGTAGGGCAGACCCCGAGGGGCGCGGGGAACTGCGCGGAACGGAAGGCCGATCGCCGTCACTTCCGCCGCGCGCAGCTCCCCGCGCCCCTCAGCGCTGCCCCCTGCGTCGTGCTCAGGAGCCGGCGAGGGCGGTGAGGATGCGGTCGAGGGAGCTGCCGAGGCCCCAGCGGTCGGCGAGGGATTCCAGGGCCATCGGGTCCAGGGGCTCGGCGGGCAGGGCGGGGTCGAAAGCGGGCAGCGGGATGTCGGTGGCGACCCGGACGACGGTGGGGGCGACGTCCAGGTAGGCGGCGCCCTCCAGGAGGTTCTTCCGGCGGGCGGGGGTGAGCTCGGAGGACGGGTCGGCGGCTGCGGCGCGCACCCCGGCGAGGTCGCCGTAGGTCTGGATCAGCTGGGCGGCGGTCTTCTCGCCGATCCCCTTGACCCCGGGCAGCCCGTCGCTGGTGTCGCCGCGCAGGGCGGCCATGTCCGCGTACGAGGCCCCGCCGACGCCGTACTTCTCCAGCAGGTGGGCGTTGTCGACGCGTTCGGCCGAGCCGACGCCCTTGACCGGGTAGAGCACGGTGATGCCGCGGGCGTCGTCGACGAGCTGGAAGAGGTCGCGGTCGCCGGTGACGATCTCGACCGGTCCTGCGGCGCGGGTGGTGAGGGTGCCGATGACGTCGTCGGCCTCGTAGCCGGGGACGCCGACCCGGGCGATGCCCAGGGCGTCGAGGACCTGCTCGATCACCGGCACCTGCGGGGAGAGCGTGTCGGGGATCTCCTCCTCGCCCTCGACGGCCGGCTCGGCGGCGAGGCGGTGGGTCTTGTAGGTGGGGATCAGGTCGACCCGCCACTGCGGCCGCCAGTCGGCGTCCATGCAGGCGACCAGCTGGTCGGGGCGGTGGTCCTGGACGAGCCGGGCGATGAAGTCGAGCAGCCCGCGGACGGCGTTCACCGGTTCGCCGGCGGGGGACTTCAGGGACTCCGGCACGCCGAAGTAGGCACGGAAGTAGAGGCTCGCCGTGTCGAGCAGCATCAGGCGCGGTGCGGTCACCCCTCGCATCATGCCGTACCGGTGTGTCGGTGTCGGTCCGCTGCCGCCGGTGGACCCCCTGTCGGGGCGTCAGTGCGGGTGCGGGCCGCTGCGGTGCACCGGGCCGTGGGCGTCCGCGCAGTGCTCGTCGCCGGCGGCCGCGGCCGTGGTCGACGTGCGGGTGATCTGCAGCAGCTCCTGCGGCCCCTCCTCGCCGAGGTGGTCGACCTGGAGGGTGGCGTGCGTGATGCCGTACTCCTCGCGGACCTGGCGCTGGAGTTCGCGGCGGACGGCGTGGCAGTCGCCGCCGGGGGCGACCAGGATGTGCGCGGAGAGCGCCGGCTCGCCGGAGGTGATCTCCCAGATGTGCAGGTCGTGGATCTCCTCGACGAGCGGCACGGCGACCAGCCGGTCGGCGACGGTGTCCGGGTCGATGCCGGCCGGGGCGGCCTCCAGGAAGATCCGTGCGGAGTCCCGGACGAGCCCGGCGCCGGCCCTCAGCATCAGCGCCACCACCACCAGCGAGGCGATCGCGTCCGCCTCGACGAAGCCGGTGAGCATCACCACCGCGCCCGCGATCGCGGTCGCGATGAAGGCGTACAGGTCGGTCACCACGTGCTGGAAGGCGCCCTCGACGTTCAGCGAGCTGCGGTTGGCCCGCGACATGCACCAGGTGGCCGCCAGGTTGACGACGATGCCGACCAGCGCGGTGACCAGCACCAGCGAACCTTCCACCTCGGGCGGGTCGATCAGCCGGGTCACCGCCTCGTACGCGAGCCAGGCGGAGAGCACCAGCAGGGTGACGCCGTTGGCCTGCGCGGAGAGGATCTCGGCCCGCTTCAGCCCGTAGGTGTAGCCGCCGCGGGCCGGGCGGGCCGCCAGCCGCATGGCGACCAGCGCGAGGGCGATCGACGCCGCGTCGGTCAGCATGTGCGCCGCGTCCGAGATCAGGGCCAGCGAACTCGCCGCCAGGCCGACCACGACCTCGCCCGCCATGAAGACGGTGATCAGTACCAGCGCGGAGACCAGCCAGCGCCGGTCGGCGTCGGCGGCCACCCCGTGGCCGTGTCCGTGGCCGTGGCCGCCCTTCTGCGCGCCGTGGTCGTGGTCGTGGCGGTCGTGCTCGTGGTGGTGCCCGGCCATCGGAGTCCTCTCGTGCACGCCTTGCCCGTACGGGCGAGGGCCGCCCGCATCCGAAGTGAACCCCAGATCCGACGAAGATCCAAAGGCTGCACTGGTGACCGTTGTCGTTGCCGCCCGCCGCCCGTTCCCCGGACGGGGCAAGGTCCGTGCGGCGGGGCGGGACGGCAGGCGGGGCAGAACGGCGGGGCGGGGCCGGACCGGTGTGCTCGCCGGCCTCCCGGCGGACCGACCGGGAGGCCGGCGGACCGTTCAGGCAGTGATCGCGGCCTGCGCCCGGACGGCGGCGGCCGTCCGCACCAGCGCGGTCATCAGCCGCAGGTCGTCGCCCTGTTCCGGGTGCCACTGGACGCCGAGGGTGAACCCGGCGCCCTCGATCGCCTCGACCGTGCCGTCCTCGGCCCAGGCGGAGACCGACAGGCCCTCGCCGAGCCGGTCCACGGCCTGGTGGTGGTAGGTCGGCACGTCCACCGACGCGTCCGGCAGCAGCTCGCCGAGCAGGGTGCCCGGCACCGGCTGCACCGGGTGGCGCCCGTAGGTGCCGGGCGCGCCCACGTGGCCGTGGTGGCCGACCACGTCCGGCAGGTGCTGCAGCAGGGTGCCGCCGCAGACCACGTTGAGCAGCTGCATGCCGCGGCAGATGCCGAGCACCGGCAGCTCGGCGGCGAGGGCGGCCCGCAGCAGGGCGGACTCCCAGACGTCGCGCTCCGGCTCGCCGCCGTCGGTCATCGGGTGCCGCGGTGCGCCGTAGCGGGCCGGGTCGATGTCGGCGCCGCCGGCGATCACCAGGGCGTCGATCCGGGCGACCGCGTCGGCGGCGTGCTCCGCCGCGTCCGGGGGCAGCAGGACGGCGAGCCCGCCGGCGGCCTGGACGACGGAGGGGTAGCGCTCGGCCAGCAGGACCGTGCGGATGCTGTCCCAGCGGCCCCAGGCCGCGTCCAGGACGGAGGTGCTGATGCCGATGACAGGCCGAGGAGTCATGGCGGGCATTCTGCCTCCTCAACTGCCGTGATGGGGCGATCGGGGGGTGCGGCACGCGCCACACCGCCGCCGCGGCCGCTACGACGTACGGTAACCGTGTTGGTTCGGAGCGTGCACGGCGGGCGTCGGAGGTGGCGGATGGCGGGGACGGAACCGGGGGCGGTGCCGCGGCGGCTGGCCGGGCGGGTGGCGGTGGTGTCGGGCGTCAGCGGCTTCGCGGGCGAGCCGGGGGCGGCGGTCGCCCGGCGGCTGGCCGCCGAGGGCGCCCGGGTGGTCTGCGCGGACGCCGACGAACGGGCGGGCCAGGCCGTCGCCCGTTCGGTGGGCGGCCTGTTCGTGCACACCGACCCGCTGGACGAGTACATGGTGGAGGCGCTGTTCGACGAGGCGTACGAGACGCTGGGCGGCGTGGACGTGGTGTTCAACGGCCCGTCCGGCGCCCCGCCCGCCGACGGCCCGGTGCTGGAGACCCCGCCGGACGCCTGGCGGGCCGTCCAGGACACCCGGCTCACCGCGGTCTTCCTCGGGTGCCGCGCCGCCCTGCCGTACCTGCGGCGGCACGGCCACGGCTCGGTGGTGAACCTGGCCGGCCCGGCCGTGGAGGGCGGCATCGCCGCGACCGTGGCGGCCGCCGGGGTCGCCGCCCTCACCCGGGAGCTCGCCGACCGGTTCGGGCCCGAGGGCATCCGGTTCAACGCCCTGGGCGGCGCCGACGCGGAACGCCTCGCCGCCACCACCGCCTGGCTGGCGAGCGACGACGCGGCGGGGGTGAACGGCAGTCTGATCCGATTCTCACCGTAATCTCATCGGGAATCGGACGTTTCGGCCCTCCTGCTGATATGGCGCTTATCCGCCCGCCCTTAGATTCGATGGCGTGAGCGAGCAGATTCCCGCCGGGTGGTACCCGGACCCGAAGGACACCACCAGCGACCCCCGCCCCGAGCGCTACTGGGACGGCAAGGGCTGGACGGCCACCACCCGCCCGGCGCCCGGCGCCGAGACCCCGGCGGACGTCGCCGGGTCCACGACCCCCGCCGGTGAGCCCGGTGAGCCCGGTGAGCCGACCGTGATCGAGGGACGCGTCCTGGAGGACGGCCCGACCGTCCGCTACCCCGAACTGCCGCCGGTCACCGACGCCACCCCGGCGAAGACCCGCCGCCGGCCCTCGCGCCCCGTCGTGGTCGCCGCCACCGTGGCGGCCCTGGCCGGCCTCGTGGTCGGCTCCGGGATCACCTACCTCGCGATGGACGACCGCGGCGACCGGGCCTCCGCCCGCCCGTTCGACGGGCGCTACCGCCTCGGCGGCCCGGGCAGCGACGCCTTCGGCGGCTCCGGCGACGGCCTCCCGCTCCCGGGCGAGGGTCAGGGCGGCGGCCAGGGCAACGGCGGCGGCCAGGGCCGCGGGGGCCGGAACGGCACCCCCCCGATCGACCTGCTCAACGGCATCCGCCTGCCGGTCCCGTCCGGGTGGGAGGGCAGCATGACCGGTGACGGCCACGCCATGCTCACCATCGGCTCGTACACCTGCCCCAACGGCAAGGACGGCTGCTCGCTCGGCGGTGTCGTCACCGACAGCATCGAGGGCACGGACGCCAAGAAGGCCGCCCTCGAGGACATCGCGGCGGCCGCCAAGGAGGCCTACGGCGACGTGAAGTCCCACGAGGAGCTGAAGTCCGAGGCGGTCACCGTCGCCGGCCGCAGCGGCTGGCTGGTGCGCTGGAAGGTCGACGCCCCGCAGGGCAACGACGGCTACGTGCAGACGGTGGTCTTCCCCGGCGCGAAGCAGGGCACGCTGGCCGCCGTCCACCTCGGCTTCGACATCGCCGACAAGGCCCCCGACCTCGCCCAGATGGACACCATCGTCAAGGGCATCAAGGCCTTCCAGGGCCGCGGCCCCGCCGGCGGCAGCTGACCGACGGCCGGGCCGGCGAGGGGCGCACCGATCAGAGGAAGGTGCGCCCCTCGCCGCGGTACGTCGGCACCGTCTCCACCACCCGGTCGCCCTCGACCAGGTGCAGCTCCGCGAAGCGCTCGCACAGCTCGCCGGCCTTGGCGTGCCGGAACCACACCCGGTCGCCGATCAGCAGGTCGTCCGCGGCGGCGCCGAGCAGCGGCGTCTGCACCTCGCCGGCGCCCTCCTGCGGGTCGTAGCGCAGGCCGGCCGGCAGGTGCGGCACGGGGGAGCGGTCCGTCCCGGCCGGGCCGGAGGCCGGATAGCCGCCGCCCAGCACCGTCACCACGCCCACGCCAGGGCGCCGCACCACCGGCTGCGCGAACAGCGCCGCCGGCTTCCCCCGGAACGACGAGTAGTTGTCGAACAGCCGCGGCTGGTACAGCCCGGAACCGGCCGCCACCTCGGTGACCGCGTCCTCGGCGACCGTCGACTCGACGCTGCCGGTGCCGCCGCCGTTGACGAACTCCAGGTCCGCCACCTGCCGCAGCCGCCGCACCACCGCGGCCCGCCGCTCCGCCAGCTCCGCCCGCGCCTTCGCCTGCATCAGCCGCACCAGCTGCGAACGCACCGGCCGCCCCGCCACCCGGTCGCCCACGCCCGCGATGTGGCCCTCGTACGCCATCAGCCCGACCACCCTGAAGCCCGGCCGGTTCTGCACCAGCTCGCCGAAGGCCGCCAGGGCCTCCGGGGTGCGCAGCGGCGAGCGCCGGGCGCCGAACCGGACCCGCCCACCGAACAGCTCCAGCGAGGTGTCCAGCTCCAGGCAGACCCGCACCGTCTCCGGCCCCTCGCGGGCGATGTCGATCAGGTCGAGCTGCGCCGGGTCGTCCAGCAGCACGGTGATCGCCTCGGCGAGCTTCGGGTCGTCGGTCAGCTCGCCGAACGCGGCCCGGTCGGCGGACGGGTAGGCGAGCACGATGTCGGTGAAACCCTGCCGGGCCAGCCAGACCGACTCGGCCAGGGTGAAACTCATGATCCCGGAGAAGCCGTCGGTCGCCAGCACCCGCTGCAGCAGGGCCCGGCAGCGCACCGACTTGCTGGCCACCCGGATCGGCTTGCCGGCCGCCCGGCGCACCAGGTCCGCCGCATTGGCGTCGAAGGCCTCCAGGTCGACGATCGCCAGCGGGGCGTCGAGGTGCGCGGTGGCCCGGTCGTAACGGGCGCGGTCGGAGACCGTGCCGGGCGCGGCGGGGGCGAGGTCGGTGGCCATGGCGGCAGCGTCCCACACGGCGGCTACCGCTGGGTAGAGGCGGGCGTGCCCGACGCCGCAGCGGCCGTGGCGGGGGCTGCGGACGAGGCCGCGGGGGAGGCTTCCGGGGACGCCGAGGCGAGGCTGTCGGCGGCGCCGGCCGCGACCGACTCCACCAGGGCGATCCCCTCCTCCTCGGTGCCCGAGCCGTCGGTGAGCACCGCCACCAGCAGCTCCCGCCCCTCGTGGACGACCCGGCCGATGCTGTTCACCACCCAGGCCCCCTCCGCCGTCCGCGGCAGCCAGCCGTTCTTCGGCGCCACCGCGTGGTCGTCGTCCGCCGCCGACACGCCCCAGCGCTGGTCCGCCGCGATCAGCCCCATCAGCTTCCGCAGGTAGGCGCGGGAGGCGTCGTTCAGCACACCGCCCCCGTCCTCGGCGAACACCAGCTGCAGCAGCCGCAGCTGGTCCTCGGCCGTGGTCGTCGTCAGACCCCAGTAGCCGTCGGTGCCCGCCGTCGTCGCCGTGAGGCCGCCGCCACCGGTAGCGTGCGGCTGCCCGCCGACCGGGTGTGGTGCAGCCGGGCGCCGGCCGCGGTCAGGGCGAGCACGAGCACCACGGCAGCACGCCGGATCCGGCGCCGGCGCCTGCGGGCGGCCCTGCGGGCCCGTCGGGCCGAGGTCATGGCGGTGATCCTGCGGCCGGCGCATTGGGCTCAGGTGAGTCCGGGGTGAGCACCTTCTGAGAAGCCGGACATATGGAAGGCATACTCTCGACGGGTGGAGCGCAAGAACATTCCGAACCCCGGATTCGCCGACGACGACGGCACCGCCGACCCCCGCCTCACCCGCGCCCTGGACGCCTGGGCCGAGGACGGCGCACGGGAGCCCGAACTGCTGGAGGCCCTCACCCCGAGCCGGCTGATGGTCCCGATCGTCGCCATCCTCGGCGAGGTCGAGACCGACGCCAACGGGCTGAAGCACGAGAAGACCAGCGACATGGCCGTCCCGGTGATCGAGGCCGCGGACGGGCGGCGCGCGCTTCCCGCCTTCACCTCGCTGGAGACCATGGCCCGCTGGCGGGCCGACGCCCGGCCGGCACCCGTCGCCGCACCGCAGGCCGCCATGGTCGCCTACTCGGAACGGGCCGACACCCTGCTCGTGGACCCTGCCGGGCCCGTCACCTACCAGCTCACCGGCGCCCGGTTGCGGGCCGTCGCCGAGAACCGCCGCTACGTCCGGCCGGTCGCCGACCCGGACGTCCACGCCGCCCTGCGGGGGCTGCTCGCGGCCGAACCCGTGGTGGCCCGCGGCTACCTCCGGCCGGACAGCGAGGCCGACGCGGTGCTCGCGCTGGTGCCCGCGGACGGTGCAGGTGAGGAGGAGCTGCGCAGTGCCGTCGACCGGCTGGTCGCGGGGCTCGCCGCCGACGCCACCCTCCGCGTCCGCCTCGACCGCGGCCTCCAGCTCGCCCTGCTCCGCACCGGCCTCCCGGAAGAGCCGTTCTACACCGCGGGCGAGTAGGTGGGGCGAACCACGAGGGGCGCGGGGAACTGCGCGAGACGGAAGGCCGGGCCCGGCCCTTCCGCACCGCGCAGTTCCCCGCGCCCCTCAGCGGTCTCCCGCAGGGCTGCCCGTCAGGAGTAGACGGGGCCGGTGAACTTCTCGCCGGGGCCGGCGCCGGGGGCGTCCGGGACGACGGAGGCCTCGCGGAAGGCGAGCTGGAGCGAGCGCAGGCCGTCCCGGAGGGGCGCCGCGTGGAAGTTGGAGATCTCCGGTGCGCCGGCGGTCACCAGGCCGGCCAGGGCGGTGATGAGCTTGCGGGCCTCGTCCAGGTCCTTGTCGGCCTCGCCGCCCTCGGCGAGCCCGCACTTGACGGCCGCCGCGCTCATGAGGTGGACGGCGACGGTGGTGATCACCTCGACGGCCGGGACCTCGGCGATGTCGCGGGTCAGGTCGTCGAAGCCGACCGTCGGGTCGTCGTGCTCGTGGGGCTGGCTGGTCAAGGTGACTCACTCCGTCTGGCCGGTGGGCTTACATCAGGAGCGTACAAGGCCGGGTCGGCGGGGCCGGAATACCGGTGGCTGCGGAAACGCTGCTATGCTTCGAGACTGACCGGCCAGGAGTCCGTACGGACACCCGGCCAGCAAGTGGAGGCTCCACCCAGGAGGCCCGAGAGGGCAACCGCGACAGTCTCCCACCTGATCGGCCCACGGGTCGACGGGTCCGGTCCGCGACGGGCACCGCGAGGTGCGCGATCGCCAGTGGCGTCCCGCCGAGGGCGCCCCGGTTGTGTGGAGCCCCGCCTGTACCGTGCGGGGCTTTTTTCGTGCGTTCGGTGCCTCTTCGGGCAGCGGAGCATGAATGAAGCCCCGCCCAGTGGTCGAAACCACGACGTGCGACCGCCGCCCGACGGCCGCACTGAAGAAGGTGCAACCGAGGAGGCCCCATCAGCACCGAGCCCCGCATCAACGACCGGATTCGCGTCCCCGAGGTGCGACTCGTCGGTCCCAGCGGCGAGCAGGTCGGCATTGTCCCGCTTGCCAAGGCGCTGGAGCTTGCCCAGGAGTACGACCTCGACCTGGTCGAGGTCGCGGCGACCGCACGGCCGCCGGTCTGCAAGCTCATGGACTACGGCAAGTTCAAGTACGAGTCGGCGATGAAGGCCCGTGAGGCGCGCAAGAACCAGGCGCACACGGTCATCAAGGAGATGAAGCTCCGGCCGAAGATCGACCCGCACGACTATGACACCAAGAAGGGTCACGTCGTCCGGTTCCTCAAGCAGGGCGACAAGGTCAAGATCACGATCATGTTCCGCGGCCGCGAGCAGTCCCGCCCCGAGCTGGGCTTCCGACTGCTGCAGCGCCTCGCGGAGGACGTCCAGGACCTGGGCTTCGTGGAGTCCTCGGCCAAGCAGGACGGCCGAAACATGATCATGGTTCTCGGCCCGCACAAGAAGAAGACCGAGGCAATGGCCGAGGCGCGTGCCCTCGCGGACGCCCGCAAGGCCGAGCGCCTGGGCCGCACCCCCGGTGCCGCCCCGGAGGCCGAGGAGGCTGTCGAGGCCGTCGAGGCCGCGCCCGCCGCCGAGGTCGAGCAGCCGGTCGACACCGAGCAGGAGAGCTGAGCCGAAAGGCCCGGCCCCCGTTCGGACGGCCACAGCGGCCGGGGCTCCCGCCCCGGCCAGGAGATGAATCCACTCCCGGCCCGCACAGCAATGTGCGGGCCGGGGCGGACCGACGAGGAGATACGGCGACATGCCGAAGCAGAAGACGCACAGCGGCGCCAGCAAGCGCTTCAAGATCACTGGCTCCGGGAAGGTGCTGCGCGAGCGTGCCGGCCGTCGCCACCTGTTGGAGCACAAGCCCTCGACGCTGACCCGCAAGCTGGCCGGCAACGCCGAGATGGCCCCCGCCGACGCCAAGAAGATCAAGAAGCTTCTCGGCAAGTGATCGCCCACCCGCGGCCCCGCCGCGGGACGAGCTGATCCTTCCCGACCCAATCGATTGACGGACCGCCCGGAGCCATCCGCGGTCCAACCCAAGGAGTAATCAAGTGGCACGCGTCAAGCGGGCAGTCAACGCCCACAAGAAGCGCCGGGTCATCCTCGAGCGGGCCAGCGGTTACCGCGGCCAGCGCTCCCGCCTGTACCGCAAGGCCAAGGAGCAGGTCACCCACTCGCTCGTCTACAACTTCAACGACCGCAAGAAGCGCAAGGGCGACTTCCGTCAGCTGTGGATCCAGCGCATCAACGCTGCGGCCCGTGCCAACGGCATCACCTACAACCGCTTCGTGCAGGGTCTGAAGGCCGCGGGCGTCGAGATCGACCGCAAGATGCTCGCCGACCTGGCCGTCAACGACGCCGCCGCGTTCGCCGCGCTCGTCGAGGTCGCCAAGAAGGCGCTGCCGGAGGACGTCAACGCCCCCAAGGCCGCCGCCTGATCCAGGCGAAGCCTCAGTAGTTGAGCTCTTCGGGCCCGCAGGTACACACCGCCTGCGGGCCCGATGCGCATTCCAGGCCGCGGCCGCCCCCCGCCGGGCGCCGCAGGGTACGCCTCCCGGAGGCCCCGCCTCCTCGACAGAAGACAGAGCATGCAGAGCACCGACACCCCCCTGCTCACCTCCCTGCGCTCGCCGCGCGTCGTCGCCGCCCGCCGGCTGGCCAAGCGGAACCAGCGCAGCAAGGAGCGCCGCTTCCTCGCCGAGGGCCCGCAGGCCGTCCGGGAGGCCGTGGCGTACGGGCGGCTGCCGGGGTCGTCCGAGCACGCGGTGGTGGAGGTCTACCTCACCCCGCAGGCGCTGGAGCGGCACGCCGACATCGCGGACGCCGCCCGCGCGGCCGGGCTGCCGCTGCTCACCGCCACCGAGGAAGTGATCGCGGAGATCTGCGACACCGTCACCCCGCAGGGCATCGTGGCGCTGTGCCGGTTCATCGACACCCCCTTCGAGGAGGTGCTCAAGGCCCGCCCCCGGCTGGTCGCGGTGCTCGCCCACGTCCGTGACCCCGGCAACGCCGGCACCGTGCTGCGCACCGCCGATGCGGCCGGCGCCGACGCGGTCGTCCTCACCGACGCCTCGGTGGACCTCTACAACCCGAAGGCCGTCCGGGCCTCCGTGGGCAGCCTCTTCCACCTGCCGTTCGCCACCGGTGTGCCGGTCGCCGAGGCGGTCGCCCGGCTGCGCGAGACCGGCGTGCGGGTGCTGGCCGCGGACGGCGCAGGCGAGCGCGACCTCGACCAGGAGCTCGACGAGGGCACCCTCGGCGCGCCCGGCGCATGGGTCTTCGGCAACGAGGCCTGGGGTCTGCCGGAGGAGACCCGCGCACTGGCGGACGAGGTGGTGCGCGTGCCGATCCACGGTCACGCCGAGAGCCTCAATCTGGCCACGGCCGCCGCCGTCTGCCTCTATGCCTCCGCCCGGGCCCAGCGCTCGCCCGGAGGGTGTCGCACACAGCCGCAGGGGCGCTAGGGTCGGCCTCGGCGGGGAGCACGGTGGTGGGTCAGGGGAGGACGCCCATGGTCGGCAGCGGGACGGAGCTGAACCCCGACGAGCTGCCCGACGGCCTGGTCGTCGCGGACGCCGGCGGCCGCGTGGTCTGCTTCAACCGGGCCGCGGCCCGGCTCACCGGGCGGCGCCCGGCGGCGGTGCTCGGCACCGCCCTCGAGGACGCCCTGCCGCTGGAGGACCTGGACGGCCGCCGCTGGTGGAAGCTGACCGACCCGTACGGCGGGCTGGCGATCCGCAGCGGGCAGCCCGAGCGCAACCTGCTGCTGCCCGGCGGCTGCGAGGTGCTGGTCTCCGCCCGGTACGTCCGGGAGCGGCCCGGCGGCCCGGTGCAGCGGGTGGTGGTGGCGCTGCGCGGCACCGAGGCGAGGCGCCGCACCGAGCGCAGCCACGCCGAGCTGATCGCCACCGTGGCGCACGAGCTGCGCTCCCCGCTGACCAGCGTCAAGGGCTTCACGGCGACCCTGCTGGCGAAGTGGGAGCGGTTCAACGACGGGCAGAAGCGGGTGATGCTGGAGACCGTCGACGCCGATGCGGACCGGGTCACCCGCCTGATCGCCGAGCTGCTGGACATCTCCCGGATCGACGCCGGCCGGCTGGAGGTCCGCAAGCAGGTCGTCGACCTGGCGGCGGCCGTCCGCCGGCACGTGGACGGCAAGGTGGCCTCCGGCATCCCGGCCGAGCGCTTCGACATCAGGATCGCGGACGGGCTCCGCCAGCAGTGGGGCGACCCGGACAAGATCGACCAGGTGCTGGGCAACCTGCTGGAAAATGCGGTGCGGCACGGGGAGGGGACTGTCACCATCGAGGTGGCCCCCGCCGTGGAGATCGTCGAGGCGGCCGGCTGGGAGCATCCGGGCACCCCGCCGAGGATGCTGGAAGGGACAGCGGTCACCGTGAGCGACGAAGGCAGCGGCATCCCCGAGGAGTCCATGCCGCGCGTCTTCACCCGCTTCTGGCGCGGCTCCAAGCGCGGCGGCACCGGTCTCGGCCTCTACATCGTCAAGGGCATCGTGGAGGCCCACGGCGGCGTCATCCGGATCAGCCGCGCCCCCTCGGGCGGCGCGCGGTTCCGATTTATCCTGCCCGCGGGCGTGCCGGACTTCATGCTGTAGGTCCGGGCCGGCGGGCTCCCCGCGCGCACGACCACGGACGGCGAAACGGCCGTCGGCGTGCTGCGACTACACTCGACCTTTGGCGTTGTGGGACGCCCTGCGCGGCCGTGCCGCGGACACCCCTCCCGGTACCGGGCCAGGGGCTGCCCGTGTTCCGGCCACGCCGGGCGTAGCGCAAGGGCGAGCCATCCACTTCACGAGCAGGAGCACGGGAAAGATAGAGATGTCGGCACCCAACAAGTCGTACGACCCGGTCGAGGTCGAGGCCCTCAAGCCCGAGGTGGTGGAGCAGGCCCGGGACGAGGCGATCGCCGCGTTCGCCGCCGCCGCCGACCTCGACGCGCTGAAGCAGGCCAAGGTCGCCCACACCGGCGACCGTTCGCCGCTCGCCCTCGCCAACCGGGAGATCGGCGCCCTGCCGCCGCACGCCAAGGCCTCGGCGGGCAAGCTGATCGGTCAGGCCCGCGGCGCGGTCAACCAGGCGCTGGCCCGCCGCCAGGCGGAGCTCGAGGCGGAGCGCGACGCGCGCGTGCTGGTCGAGGAGGCGGTGGACGTCACCCTGCCGTACGACCGCGCACCGCGCGGCGCCCGGCACCCGCTGACCACCATGGCCGAGCGCATCGAGGACACCTTCGTGGCCATGGGCTACGAGGTCGCCTCCGGCCCCGAGGTCGAGGCGGAGTGGCTCAACTTCGACGCCCTCAACCTGCACCCGGACCACCCGGCCCGCTCCATGCAGGACACCTTCTTCGTGCAGGCCCCGGACGGCTCCGCCGACTCCGGCGTCGTGCTGCGCACCCAGACCTCCCCGGTGCAGATCCGCACCATGCTGGACCGGCAGCCGCCGCTGTACGCGGTGAGCCCCGGCCGGGTGTACCGCACCGACGAGCTGGACGCCACGCACACCCCGGTCTTCCGCCAGGTCGAGGGCCTCGCGGTGGACGAGGGCATCACCTTCGCCGACCTCAAGGGCACCATCGAGGTGCTGGTCGAGAAGCTGATCGGCGGCCACCTCGAACTGCGCTGGCGCCCCTCGTACTTCCCGTTCACCGAGCCGAGCGCCGAGGTGGACCTGCAGTGCTTCGTGTGCCGCGGTGAGAGCGTCGGCAACCCCGACCGCCCCTGCCGCACCTGCTCCTCCGAGGGCTGGATCGAGCTCGGCGGCTGCGGCGTCGTCAACCCGCGGGTGCTGGTCGCCGCCGGCGTCGACCCCAACCGCTACAGCGGGTTCGCCTTCGGCCTGGGCCTGGAGCGAATCCTGATGAACCGCCACAACGTCGCCGACATGCGCGACATGGTCGAGGGTGACGTCCGCTTCACCCTCCCGTTCGGGATGGAGATCTGATGCGCGTCCCGCTTTCCTGGCTGCGCGAGTACGTCGACCTTCCGGCCGGCGAGACCGGCCGCGACGTGGCGGCCCGGCTCGTCCGCGCCGGCCTGGAGGTCGAGACCGTCGAGCAGCTCGGCGCCGACCTCAAGGGCCCGCTGGTGGTCGGCGAGGTGCTCTCCATCGAGGAGCTGTCCGGCTTCAAGAAGCCGATCCGGCACTGCTTCGTGAACGTCGGCGACGCCAACGGCACCGGCGAGCCGCAGGAGATCGTCTGCGGCGCCACCAACTTCAACGTCGGCGACAAGGTCGTCGTCGTGCTGCCGGGCGCCGTGCTGCCCGGCCCGTTCCCGATCGCCGCGCGGCAGACCTACGGCCACACCTCGGCCGGCATGATCTGCTCCGCCCGCGAGCTCGGCATGGGCGACGACCACAACGGCATCCTGGTGCTGGAGTCGCACCTGGAGCCCGGCACCGACGCGATCGAGCTGCTCCAGCTCGTCGACGAGGTGCTGGACATCGCCGTCACCCCGGACCGCGGCTACTGCCTGTCGCTGCGCGGTGTGGCCCGCGAGGCCGCCGCCGCGTACGGGCTGCCGCTGGCCGACCCGGCGCTGCTCGACGTGCCCCCGGCCAACGCCTTCGGCTACCCGGTCAAGGTCGCCGACCCGGCCGGCTGCGACCGCTTCGTCGCCCGCACCGTCACCGGCGTCGACCCGGCCGCGAAGTCCCCGATCTGGCTGGAGCGCCGCCTGCAGAAGGCCGGCATCCGCCCGGTCTCGCTGACCGTCGACATCACCAACTACGTGATGCTCGAGGTCGGCCAGCCGCTGCACGCCTACGACCGGAACCGCGTCCGGGGCACGATCCTCGTCCGCCGCGCGGAGGAGGGCGAGACCCTCACCACGCTGGACGGCGTGAAGCGCAAGCTCTCCGCCGAGGACCTGCTGATCTGCGACGACTCCGGCCCGATCGGCCTGGCCGGCGTCATGGGCGGTGCCACCACCGAGATCATCGACCCGGTGCTCGACCCGGAGACCGGCGAGGTCACCGGCTCCACCGAGGTCGTCATCGAGGCCGCGCACTTCGACCCGATCAGCGTCGCCCGCACCGCGAAGCGCCACAAGCTGCCCTCCGAGGCGTCCAAGCGCTTCGAGCGCGGCGTCGACCCGGAGGCCGCCCGTGCCGCCGCGCAGCGCGCCGTCGACCTGCTGGTGCTGATCGCCGGCGGCACCGCCGAGGCCGGTGTCACCGACATCGCCGCGCCGCGCCCGGTGCGCACCATCGCGATCGGGGCGGACCTGCCCGACCGCGTCGCCGGCACCGAGTACGGCCGCGAGACCGTCACCCGCCGCCTGCAGGAGATCGGCTGCGCCGTCGTCGGTGCCGACGTCCTCGAGGTCACCCCGCCGTCCTGGCGGCCCGACCTCACCGACCCGTACGACCTCGCGGAGGAGGTCATCCGGCTCGAGGGCTACGACAACGTGCCCGCCCGGATGCCCAACGTCCCGCCGGGCCGCGGCCTGACCGAGGCGCAGCGCTTCCACCGCCGGATGGGCATCGCCCTGGCCGGCGCCGGCTACGTCGAGATCAACGCCTACCCGTTCATCGGCGAGGCCGCGTTCGACGCGCTCGGCCTGGAGAAGGACGACCGGCGCCGCCGCACCGTCAAGCTGGTCAACCCGCTCAACGACGAGGAGCCGGCGCTGCGCACCACGCTGCTGCCGGGCCTGCTGGGCGCGCTGCGCCGCAACGTCGGCCGCGGCAACACCGACCTGGCGCTGTTCGAGACCGGCACGGTCTTCCTGCCGAAGGACGAGCTCAAGGTCGCGCCGCGGCTGTCGGTGGAGCGCCGGCCGACCGAGGAGGAGCTCGCCGAGCTGAACGCGGCCCTGCCGGACCAGCCGCGCCGGGTCGCGGTCGCCCTCGCGGGCGAGCGGAAGCCCTCCGGCTGGTGGGGCAAGGGCGTGCCGGCCGGCTGGGCGGACGCCGTCGAGGCGGCCCGCACGGTCGCCCGTGCGGCCAACCTGGAGCTGACCGTCCGCCAGGCGCAGCGCGCGCCGTGGCACCCCGGCCGCTGCGCCGAGCTGCTGGTGGACGGCCGGGTGGTCGGCCACGCCGGCGAGCTGCACCCGCGGGTGGTCAAGGCGCTGCACCTGCCGGAGCGCACCTGCGCGATGGAGCTCGACCTGGACGAGCTGCTCGCCGACGGCGTGCAGAAGGTGAGCGGTCCGGCCGTCTCCACCTACCCGGTGGCGACCCAGGACGTGGCGCTGATCGTCGGCACCGGGGTGCCGGCCGCCGAGGTGGAGGCCGCGCTGCGCGAGGGCGCGGGCGAGCTGCTGGAGTCCGTCCGGCTGTTCGACGTCTTCACCGGTGAGCAGGCGGGCGAGGGCAAGAAGTCGCTGGCGTACAGCCTGCGCTTCCGGGCCGCGGACCGCACGCTGACCGCGGACGAGGCCTCGGCCGCCCGCGAGTCGGCGGTGGCGGCGGCGGCTGCGCGCACCGGGGCGGTGCTGCGCGGCGCGTGATGCGCATCGGCCCGACGGGCCCCGTTCCGGACCACGCGTCCGGGGCGGGGCCCGTCGGCGTTTCTGCCCATGATCGCCAGACGCCTTGCGGGCAGCGCGAGTTGACGAACGTTAGGTGGGCCTTAAGGCGGCGTGCAGGTTGGTCGGACCCTCTTGCGGGTTCAATGCCATGGCCGCTTCAATCCTTGTTAGGAAAGTTTCCTAACCGGAGCGCCCCGGGCATTCCCGTGCCTGCGCGCGAGTCGAGCTGACGGAGCCGTCACATGCCTGCACAGCCCCGCACCGCCCGCACCAACCTCCGTACCCACCGGGCCGGCCGCCGCACCGGCAGGACCGCCCTCGCGGTCCTGCTCGCCGCCGTCCCGCTGACCGTCGCCAGCGTGGCCGTCAGTGCCGGCGGCGCCGACGCGTCCGTCGTCCGTGCCGCCGGCGTCGGCCTGGACGACGCGCACAAGAAGGACATCGCCATGCAGATCGTCTCCAGCGCGGAGAACTCCTCGCTGGACTGGAAGTCCCAGTACAAGTACATCGAGGACATCGGCGACGGCCGCGGCTACACCGCCGGCATCATCGGCTTCTGCTCCGGCACCGGCGACATGCTGGAGCTGGTCGAGCACTACACCGACCTCAAGCCCGGCAACGTCCTCGCCAAGTACCTGCCGGCCCTGCGGAAGGTCAACGGCACCGACTCGCACAGCGGCCTCGGCAACGCCTTCACCAGGGACTGGGCGACCGCCGCCAAGGACGGCGTCTTCCAGAAGGCCCAGAACGACGAGCGCGACCGGGTCTACTTCAACCCCTCCGTGCAGCAGGCCAAGGCCGACGGTCTGCGCGCGCTCGGCCAGTTCGTCTACTACGACGCCATCGTGATGCACGGCCCCGGCAGCAGCTCGGACAGCTTCGGCGGCATCCGCAAGGCGGCCATGAAGAAGGCCAAGACCCCCGCCCAGGGCGGCGACGAGGCGGCCTACCTCAACGCCTTCATG
Source organism: Kitasatospora sp. NPDC051914 (assembly GCF_040680995.1). Taxonomy (NCBI): domain Bacteria; kingdom Bacillati; phylum Actinomycetota; class Actinomycetes; order Kitasatosporales; family Streptomycetaceae; genus Kitasatospora; species Kitasatospora sp. NPDC051914. Next base: position 2,360 of record NZ_JBFAXX010000044.1, on the reverse strand, counting down.
GACGCCCGCAAGGTCGTCATGAAGAAGGAGGAGGCGCACGCCGACACCAGCCGGGTCGACACCGCGCAGAAGGTCTGGGTCAAGGACCGCAACTTCGACCTCAACACCCCGCTGAAGTGGAAGGTCTACGGCGACAGCTACCAGATCAACAGCTGACGCCGCGCCGGGCCCGGGGACGGTGCCCCGACCCCCGTCCCCGGGCCGCGGCCCGCCCGGAAAATCGCACGACAGTCCGGACCGGCCGCTGTTAGCCTCCGGGCGTGGCGAAACTCAACCAGATCATCGCGGTCGAAAAGGGCGTCAAGTCCAAGTCCTTCCAGGAGCTGACGGCGGCCCACCACGGCCTGCAGAAGCCCGCCCTGCTCGCCGGGATCTCCCGCACCTACCAGCCCAAGGACGAGGAGGGCGAGCAACTGCCGCCGGAGTCCACCCGGGTGCAGGTGCGCGCCGAGGACATCCTGCGCGACACCGCAGCCTCGCTCACCCGGCTGTTCGACGTGACCGCCACCAAGGACCACGCCAACTGCACCGCCCGTGCGGACGTCGTGGTCGACGGCCGGCCGCTGCTCACCGACGTGCCGGTCACCTACCTGCTCTTCCTCGAGAAGCAGCTCACCGACCTCTACACCTTCGTCCGCAAGCTGCCCGTGCTGGACGCCTCCGAGTCCTGGGCGCCGGACGCCTCCACCGACGCGTGGAAGACGGAGCCCGTCCGCACCATCCGGACGAAGAAGGTGCCGCGCAACCACGTGAAGGCGGAGGCCACCGAGAAGCACCCGGCCCAGGTCGAGGTGTACTACGAGGACGTCGCGGTCGGGTACTGGACGACCGTCAAGTTCTCCGGTGCGCTGCCGGCCCGGCGGGTCAACGAGCTCGTCCAGCGGGTCGAGAAGCTGCAGCAGGCCGTGCAGTTCGCCCGCGAGGAGGCCAACGCCACCGAGGTCGTCGACCGGAAGACCGGCGATGCCGTCTTCGGCTACCTGTTCGGCCAGTAACGGGCCGGACCCACGATCCCCCTCTTTGAGCGGAGGGGTGCGCGAATCAGCGCAGAAGCTGACACTGAAAGTGAAGCTGACACAGGGGTGACAGTGGAGGTTCGACTCCTCCCCCCGGCACCACCGCGCCGGGGTGGCCCAACGGCAGAGGCAGCCCCCTGAAACTCAGACTCTCGCTCAAGTCTCAGCATTCGCCGCCGAGCGCCGGATCGAACGGGTGCGGACGGAAAGCCTCGGATGGGGGTTCAAGTCCCCTCTGTGCCTCTCTCGTGGCACGGTAGTTCAAAGGCAGAACACGAGGCTCTGAGAATGATCCGCAGCCTTAAACGTGCCGGCGCGCGCAATTGGGTGGCACCGCAGGGGCCCGGGAGCTGGATACCGCTCCCGGGCCCCGTCACGTCCGCTGCGACACGCCTACGGCGTCACGGGCAGAGCGCCGCCTTGACGATCACCGCGACCATCTGGCCCTGCTGCTCGTTCAGGCTCGCCCCGGCGGCACCGAAGTACCCCACGGTGTTCTTCGCCACGGTGGCGTCGTCCTTGCCGGCCTTGATGTCCGCACAGGTCTGCTGCGCGGCGGCGACGGTCTTCTGGTTGTCCTGCGCCAGCTTGGGGTCGATCTGCTTCAGGCCGGCCACCATGGCCAGCTCCTTGGCCAACTGCTCGGTGTTCGGGGTGCCGGCGGCCTTGGTCGGCGCGGTGGACGGCGCCGAGGTGCCCGCCGGGGCGGAGCTGCCCGCGGTCGCGGGGGTGCTAGAGGCCGGCGCCGCCACGGTGGCGGAGGACTTCGCCGGCTCGGCGGTGCCGCCGCCGTCGCTGCTGCACGCGGTGAGGGACAGGGCGGCAGCAGCGGTGAGGGTGGTGACGATCATTCGAGTTCGCATGTCATCACCGTGTCAGAGCGACCACCGGATGCCGAGGGCTGTGACCATGCTGTGACGGCGCTGTGCCACGGAGGTGGCGCATCCCCGCCGGCCGGCGGGGGTCACCCGAGGGGGTCGCTCGACGGGGGCGCCTCGTACTCGCCCATGCCCACCCGGACGAGGTCGCCGGCCCGGCACAGCTCCATCAGATCGCGTCGGATGATGTGCGGCTCCGGCGAGGTGTCGTACTCCGCCTCGGCGCGCCGCCAGTCCCAGCGGCCGCCCTCCTGCCGGATGGCGGCCAGCAGGCGCTGGCGGCGGGCGGTGACGAGGACCCCGCGCGCGACGCTGATCCCGTTCAACTGGGCTACCCCTGTGGTGTGCTGCTTCGGGTGCTGGGAGGTGGTGGGGCCGCGGCGCCCGCCCGCGGCGGGCGGGGCGGGGGGGGGGCCCCCGCGCCGCGCCGCCGGGAGGTCGAGGGCACAGAGGTTATACAGACACA